>NZ_JARJMS020000082.1:0-8511 GCF_029335995.1 Thermosynechococcus sp. Uc | reverse complement strand
GCGCAGCCAACCGAGCTTCGGCAGAAACAGGCGGCTATTGGCCTGATCGAGTTTGAGCTGTTTCGGGTCGGGAGAGCGGACGCTGTCCGCTTGGCCTTTTTTCTTGAAACGTGGGAAGTCGGCTTGCTTGGCGAAGAAGTTACTGTAGGCACGTTCTAAGTCCTTGAGCAACTGTTGTAGGGGATGTACGGGCGTATTCGCTAGCCAAGCGGTGTTCGGCCTGTTTCGTCACTCGGTCTGCTCGCCAGTCGGCATGAGTTCGTATTTGAAGGTTTGGATGCGCTGCAGGTGGTGAATCATATTTTTATCGTGCGACAGTTCATTGAGCAGCAGCAGAGGCCACAGTGAAATCCAAGGAGGGCTACGCCGTCTGCCCTATCCTTCTCCGCCCTGAATGCGGGGCTTGCCGCCTATCTGGCCAGCAGCGAGGGTTAAGTTTGCTCACCCTGTACCCAGCGTTCCCAGAGGAGCTGCAGTGTCAGAGCCACTAAGCCTAGCGCAATAATGCTAAAAACACCCGTTGCCAAGGTACATAGACCCACCACGAGGGTGCGCACAGCCACTGCTAAGCTATAGACCAGTTGATTGTGGTAGCTCACCGCGTGAGTAGCAAAGACATAGGCGATCGCCCCTGTGAGCCGATGCAGCAGAATTCCAAGGGTGCCAGCAATTAGCGCACCGGTTAAACAGCGTAATGGATTGGTGTTCGGGGGGAGAACCGTCATGGAAAGCACTAACCTTTATGAGCCGATGATTCCAGAATACGGTAGCCAATGTCACGACGATAGTAGCAATCGGCAAATTGAATGGCGTTCACGCCGGCATAGGCTTTGGCTTGAGCAGTGGCAAAATCAGGAGCTAAGGCGGTGATATTCAGTACGCGCCCACCATTGGTATACCATTGCCCATCCTGCCAGCGGGTTCCCGCATGGAAAACAAGGACACCTTGAGCCATCGCGTTGGGAATGCCCTGAATCACATCCCCTTTACGGTAACTCCCCGGATACCCCCCTGCCGCCATTACGACCGATAGCGCCACCTCATGGCGCCATTGCAACGCTCCCAAACGAGCCAACCGCCCCTCGACACAGGCCAAAAGTACCTCAATCAGAGGGGTTTCCAAAAGGGGTAGCACCACTTGGGTTTCCGGATCGCCAAAGCGACAGTTAAACTCCACCACGTAGGGATCTCCTGCGGGCGTGACCATCAGACCGGCATAGAGTACCCCACAGTAGTGAATCCCCCGATCCTGTAAGGCTCTGAGGGTAGGTTCGAGAATTGTTTTTTGAATCCGTTCCATCAATTCTGACGTCACCCAAGGAACTGGAGCATACACTCCCATTCCCCCAGTATTTGGCCCTGTATCCCCTTCGCCAACGCGCTTGTGGTCTTGGGCAGGCAGCAGCGGCACAATTGTTTGACCATCCGTAATGGCGAGTACCGACACCTCTTGCCCCTCCAGTACCGATTCAATGACCACCCGTTGACCCGCGGCACCAAATTCGCCCCCAAAAATCCGCTCTAGAGCGGCGATCGCCTCTGCTTCTGTGGCTGCGACTGTTACCCCTTTACCCGCCGCTAGACCATCTGCCTTAATGACAATGGGTGCGCCTTGGGTTTGAACGTAGCGAGAAGCCACTTCATAATCGTCAAACACGGCCGCCTTGGCTGTAGGAATCTGAGCCGATGCCATGAGCGCCTTTGCCCAAGCTTTACTGGCTTCAATCTGTGCTCCTGCTTGGGTTGGACCAAAAACGGGAATGCCTAGCGATTGGAGGCGATCGCCTAAGCCGGCGGCAAGGGGTACCTCCGGCCCAACAACAACTAAGTCAACCTTCTTCTCTTTGGCAAAGTTTCCAATGTCAGTGAGGGCGGTGGCTGCAATGGCAACATTTTCACATCGCTCTAGGCAGGCTGTTCCCCCATTGCCGGGAAGACAATAGACTTGGCTCACCTGAGGAGAATCCAGTAATTTCCAAGCGATTGCGTGCTCCCGACCACCACTGCCAATGACAACGACCTTCACAGATGCACTCCAAAAAGATAGGCGATCATTTTTGCAATCAATCTTCAGGAGCTTATCAAGTTTACCGCTCAAGCGGCAATGGTCTGTGCACAGGCAAAAAGAAACAACCGGCTGCGATCGCCTTGTAAGATTTAACTAGTTGACAAGGCCATGATTTTCCTGATAGTCTAAAAATCGCTCAAAAATTGGGACTGTAGTTCAATCGGTTAGAGCACCGCCCTGTCACGGCGGAAGTTGCGGGTTCGAGCCCCGTCAGTCCCGTCAATTCTCAGCGCTGGGCTTGGCTATCATACATCGCCTGTAGAACCACGGCCGGGTTGACAAGTTGCCCTCGGTGGCGGAGCGTCCAGTGAAGATGAGGCCCTGTGGTGCGCCCTGTCATGCCTACGCGACCGATGCGCGCCCCCGTAGGTACTCGCTGCCCCTCTAGGATTAAAATGCCGCCAGCGCGATCGATCATGGCTCGTCCTTGGGGGGTCTGCTCAACCCGTCCCATCATGTGGCAGTAAACGTGTTCCCAAGCTCCCGATTGAATCCGTACCAGTGTGCCACAGGCGGTGTGGTCGGAAACTTCAATCACCTGACCAGCCCACCAGTTGCGGATGTAGCTCCCTTGGGGAGCGGCAAAATCGAGGCCGTTGTGAAATTCAGTCGTAGGTTCCCCCGTAGGCGATCGCCGGTAGCCAAAAGGAGAGGTATAGCCCTGAAAATTTTCCACAGGAAATGAAGCGTCGCTCCAGCGGAGTGTCCTTGCACCTGTATTTTGGGAGGGTTGACTGAGTTGGGGAATTGCAACCATGCTACTACAGGCGATCGCCAGTGCTAGACCAATTCGCTGCCAATGCATACCAAACTCCTCACATCTTTTTTGCCTGCGGCCTTAGACCATCATTGATATACACCGTTCCCTATTGTAGGGACGTAGGATATTTTCAGGTGATCAGAAAATCAAGATGGCTGCTAACGAACCCAAGGAACAGACTGAAGTGACTCAACCTACCCTGCGCGATCGCCTACGAGCTGAGGCAGCGGCTCCCTATCGGGGACTACGGCGTGTTTTTTATGCTGTTTTTGCTGCTTCCGGCCTCATGGGTGCCTTTATCCTTGGCCTCAAGGGATTGGCGGGCACCGCAGGTGACGATTTGGCGCAGAATCTGGTGTTGCAAATTGGGGTAGTTGTCCTCATGATCACCCTCTGGCGTTGGGATCGCGGCTAAATTCGTTGGGCAAGCAAAAAGCGATCGTGGCCACTGAGATCCTTGAGGATCTCCACCCGTTTATAGGCTTGGGTTGCCATTGCCAGCGCTGCCACCGCTGCCCCTTGGGTCGCCATTAATTCGATAAAGAGCCAGCCTTGGGGCTGAAGATATTTGGGTGCTGTCTCCACAATCTGGCGAATTGCCTCCAAGCCATCAGCACCACCATCGAGGGCCAAGCGGGGTTCATGGTACTGCACCTCCGGCTGGAGAGTGTCCACTAGGCTGGTGGGAATATAGGGGGGATTACTGACAATGCCCTGGACCTGTCCTTTGAGATGCACAACGGGGGCAAACCAATTCCCAACGTAGCATTGCACACGATTGCTCAAACTGTACTTTTCAATATTGATGTGCGCTACTTCTAGGGCTTCAGGACTGCAATCCACAGCATGCACAAAAGCGGCAGGAAAGAACCGCGCCAAGCCGATAGCGATCGCCCCACTACCCGTACCCAAATCCAGCCAGTGACCGTGCTGTTGCCAAGGGGGCACCGCTGCCGCCACGACTTCAAGTAATTCTTCCGTTTCTGGCCGAGGAATCAGCACACTGGGGGCAACCACTAGTTCGAGGTCGTGCCAGTAAACCGTACCAATCAGATATTGCAGGGGAACCCGCTCTTGCCAGCGGCGTTGCCAACGGTCTTGGAGTTCGGCAAGGGAAAGTTTCAGACAGATCTGGGGTGGGAATCGGTGCAGTGTGATTTCCAGAGGACTCAACGCGGTGAAGGCACTGAGGAATTGTTTTAACTCCCGTAGGCCACTCTCGCGCTCAGAGGCAGGAATGATTCCCTGTGCCCAATGCCACCATGCTTGGAGTGCCTCACCACTCACGCATAGATCTTGACCCTTGTTTTCTGAGGAGACTCGTATCAAAATAGCCGTAGAATTCCTAACTGTGCCTTATCCACTGTGGCAGATTTTCAGGAACAGCTTCAACGTCTGCAAGAGCAACTGCAACGGGCACAGGCGCGAGCGAATGAACTGCCGCCACTGGTTCCTGAACCGCCCCCGCCGCCTGTGGATACCGAAACCCCAGACTGGGCGGATGAACGGGCACAAATTGAAGCCCGCGTGCGCAGCCAGACCTTAGTAACAGAACTTCAGGCTCAATTGATTGAGGCTCTTCTAGAGAATGCACGGCTGCGGCGCGCCCTAGAGGAGGAACGGCAGAACCATGCCCGTACCCGCGAGGGGCTAATTACGGCCTTGGGGGATGCGTTGGATACCCTCAAGCAGCGGCGGCGATCGCCGAAATCACCCTAGGGCCACACTGAGACCCACGAGCCCAAGACTCCCTCCCGTGATCACTGCAATTGTCGGCACCTTGCCAAAGAGACTGGCAGCAAAGGGTTCTACCAAGACGAGAAGGGTGGGAGCCAACGCACCCCCCAATTGAGACTGGTGTGCCCCACCAACTGGGGAAGCAACGCCAATAAAGAGTGGCTGCTTTGGAATGAGTCCCACTTCATTGCCAGTGGCGGAGCGGTACATTGGGCAGCAAGATTCCCCTTGGGGAGAGCGCAGGGCTTCCCGCCGATGAGCTAAACTAAAATATGCGCGGGCGATCGCCGGTCAAAGGAGCCAGTTCGATAGCTAGGGCGAGGGGAACGGCCATTCAATGGCTCAAGGTGCAGCCGATAACCGACATTGCGCACGGTTTGAATCAGGCGTGGCTGCTGTGGATTTACTTCGATTTTCTTCCGCAGAGATAGGATGTGTGTATCCACAGTGCGGGGGTTATCAATACTTTCTGGCCAAGCTCGCCGCAGCAACTCCTGACGACTCAAAGGGGTGCCGCTCATTTGGGTGAGGACATAGAGTAAACTAAATTCCTGCGGCGTCAAATCTACCGGCACATTGCGAACCACCACTCGTCGCTGCACTAAGTCCACCTGCAACTCACCCAAGTTCAGGACACTCGGTAAACAGGGGCGTGCTCGCCGTGCCAAGGCCTCAACTCGAGCAAGAAATTCCTGCATCCCAAAGGGCTTGGCCAAGTAATCATCGGCGCCTGCCCGCAGCGCTGTCACCACATCCGCTTCATCCTCGCGGGCAGAAAGAACTAAAATTAAAACAGTACTTTGATGGTGAAGCCAGCGGCATAGTTCCAAACCCTTGCCCTCATTTAAATCCAAATCGAGAATGACCAAATCGGGATGCCGTAGTTGAAACACTTCCTGTCCCTGTTGACAGCCACTGGCAAGATGAACAATGTGCCCCACTTGCTGTAGGTGCCAGCCAAGGAGAGAACGCAAGTGGGGGTTACTTTCGATAATTTCGATGTGCATCAACATCAGGACATCCCCACAACAACAGCGGAGTAAAGAGATTGGGTTCTACAGTTCTGGGAGAATTTGCAAAAAGAGACAACAGAATGGCACTGCCTGAATGAATTGAATGCTAATCTAGCAAATTTAATACCGATGATTTCGTAACGGCTAATACTTTAGGGTTTTTTCTTGTTCCCAACGTAGAAAATTCTCCTGCTTCTACAAGTGACACAATAAAGTGAGATTTCTCAACAAGCGGTATGGCTGTACCGATTCTTGAACTTACGGCGGCTGACGGTTCACGACAGCAAATTCAACTGGGGCGCGATCGCCTGCTCATTGGTACCGACCCCCAAAGCCAAGTCATTTTAGTGGGTGAGGGGGTTTCTCGCCACCATGCCTTAATTATTCCGAAGGAGACGGGTTATCAAGTGGCGGATCTCGGTAGCGTCAGCGGCACTTTTTTGAATGGCACGAAGCTGCGGCCACGCACTCCTGTGACGCTAAAGGCGGGCGATCGCCTACAAATTGGCAACTTTGAAGCCATTTTTGATCCCGAGGGCATAGTGACAACGCAACTACCGGGAACCGTGGTCATGGGGGCTGCCAGTACACCGATTTTGCAGGTGGCGACACCCCACTGGTTGCAGGAGTTTCCGCTGCTGAAGGAGGAACTGGTTCTCGGTCGAGATCCGAAGGCGGACATTACCATTGACCATCCGTTTATCTCCTTTCACCATGCCAAGCTGGTGCGATCAGGGAATCACTACAAAATCATTGACTTGGGCAGCAAGAATGGCCTCCACTGGCGCGGCACAACGATTAGCGAACACACCTTGGCACCGGGGGATGTGATTCATGTAGGGGAATCTCTGCGCCTGACGTATTTGTTGATGCCCGCTACGCAGGTTGTCGAGCAAACCCGCCCCCTGCAACTGCGCGATCGCCAGCAGATTCGCCTTGGTCGCGACCCCAGCAACGATATGGTGCTGGATCATCCTGTCGTCTCGCGGTTTCATGCCCGCCTCTACCTTGAGGAAGGACAATGGTACATTGTCGATCTCGACTCTGCCAACGGTACTTTCATCAATAACCAGCGCCTTGAACCTCGCAAACCCGTGCCCTTACCCACGGGGGCTTTGGTGCGTATTGGCCCTTACAGTTCGCTTTTTACCCCCGACGAAACCATTGTTCCCCACAACGACAGTGGTAACCTGCGCCTCGATGCCATCCACCTCAGCAAAACCACCGCCAAGGGAGCAAAGCTTCTGCAAGATATTTCCCTTTCAATTTTGCCCCGCGAGTTTGTAGCAATTGTTGGTGGCAGTGGTGCCGGTAAATCCACACTCCTCGATGCCCTCAATGGCTTTCGTCCTGCCACGGGGGGTACAGTACTCGTCAACGGCCATGATCTGTACCGCTACTTTGGCACCTATCGCACCCAGATTGGCTATGTGCCCCAGGATGACATTATCCACAGTGAGCTAACTGTGGCTCAGGCCCTAGACTATGCAGCCCGACTGCGCCTACCCGCTGATTTTAGTGAAAAAGAGCGACAGGAACAGGTGAACCGCGTTCTTGGTGAACTGGAGTTAACCCCGCGCCGTAATGTACTGGTTAAACACCTGAGTGGAGGCCAGCGTAAACGAGTATCCATTGGTGTGGAATTGCTTACCCGCCCCAGTTTGTTTTTCTTGGATGAGGCCACTTCTGGCTTGGATCCGGGGACGGAAACCCAAATGATGCGACTATTGCGCCAATTAGCGGATCAAGGGCGCACGGTTCTACTCATTACCCATGCCACTAAGAACGTGATGCTCTGCGATTTGGTGGTGTTTTTAGCACGGGGCGGCCACCTTGCCTACTTTGGGCCACCGGATCAAGCCCTCAGTTATTTTGATGTTCAAGATTTTGATGAAATTTACCTCAAGATTGAAAGCGAGCCCAATCCAGCTCTATGGCAGCAACGCTATCGCCAGTCCCATTTCTACCAAACCTATGTGGTGGAGCGGCAGCGCTCCCTCAATGTGGATACGGCGGCAACACAAGCAGTCCGACCCCAACGCCCAAAACCCACAATTCCCCAGGCGGCACCGTGGCGGCAGTGGTGGATTCTCACCCAGCGAAACTTGGCCATTTTGCGACAGGATCGGGCGGCACTCATTCTCATGCTTTCCCTAGCGCCAATTTTGGGAGCCTTGGATTTTGTTCTCTGGAAGCCAACGATTCTGAATCCGGATCAGGGGGATGCGGGGCAGGCATTTACGATGGCCTTTGTCACTGTGTTGATTGCGGTGATGGTGGGTAGCTTAGCGACGATGCGCGAAATTGTGAAGGAACTGGAGATCTATCGCCGTGAACGGATGGTGGGACTGGGGCTGTGGCCCTACATTTTCTCAAAGCTTGCACCGGCAGCGGTGCTGGCTCTGTACCAAGCAGCAATCTTCCTGGCGCTGAAGTTTTTGGCAATCAATCTGAACCTCGGTCTTGGGGCGATCGCTGGCTTGTATTTAACTCTTTTCCTAGTGACCTTTGGCGGCATGGTGATGGGGCTACTGGTCTCTGCCCTCTCGCCGACTCAAACCGTAGCTCCCCTGTTAACAATTCTCTTTTTGGTGCCGCAGATTACGTTTGCTGGGGCCATTATTCCCCTGAAGGATCTAGGAAGTGTGGGCAATCTGATCAGTGATGTGACGTTGACCCGCTGGAGTTATGCCAATGTGGTATCCCTCTTCGGCTTTGGTCAGGATGTGGCGCGGGATGCCTGCTGGCAGCAACCGAAATCCGCACGGGAAAAACTCAGTCCCAAGGCTCTAGAGCACTGTCCCTGCTTTGACGCTAACCTCTTTCAACGCTGCCACTTTCCGGGGGTGCGCAAAGAGTACCATCCCGCTGTGGATGAATCAGATCACCCACAGCCCCCCAAGCCCGGCGATCACCCGACACTGCCCAAATCG
>NZ_JARJMS020000066.1:0-27907 GCF_029335995.1 Thermosynechococcus sp. Uc | reverse complement strand
CCAGAGTATGTCGCTGCCTTGCAATCGCCCTTGGTGGAGGCGATTACGGCGGTTCTACTGTCCTTTGGCTCTGCTTAGAGTCCCCCTTCAATAGGCTATCGTGGGTCTGGAGTCTGCCGGCTGGTATCCCGATGGGGCGTTGGCGCAGGTGGTCAGATTGAGGATCCCTAGGGGTGCCGCCAGCGCTGCCACTGTTGTAAAAGCCAACGACCCAAACCAATCAGATGTTCTTCAATCCACAAAAACAGGCGATCACACCACAGCAACAGTCGTTCAAACCAGTGGAGTTCATAGCCTATAAGAGCAGCATCCACATCGAGAATCAACTGCTCTGGATTCAGATGGACACTGGGGGTTGCAGTTTCTGATTGTAACGCATGGGCTAATGGCGATGATGCGCTCCCTAGCTGGAGCAGCGTCTCCCCTGGAGAAAAAACAGGTAAAGGATTCGTAGCTGCTAATAGGGGCGAATTCACGGCTGTCCCCAGCGGCGGCTGGACTCCCCCTAGCCAGTAGGAGAGTTGACTCAGCCAATCTTGGAAGGGCAGCTTGAAGGGGTTGAGATGGCGTTCAATCCAAGCCAGAACTTGCGCCTGCTGGGCAGGGCTGAGGGTGTAAAGGATTTCATTATCGCTGCCAACGAGCACCATTTGCTGGGTTCCTAGGAGCGTAGCAATTCCCTGTACTCGCCTTGGAGACAGCGGATTCTTGCGTCTAAAGGGGAGGCGCGATCGCAACCATTGGATAGCCGCTTTTAGGGGAGACATGGGGGGCAAGGCTAAATCCCCTCCCTCTGTTCCTGTGAGCTGAAGTTGCGCGAGAAAGGTTTCCACCAAGCAGAACCGCGGGGTAGAGCTTGCTTTGAGTGATCTCTCCCGCCAGCCCCAGAGCCAGTGATGCCGCCGCCGATACCACTGCCGAACATGCTGATAGTACACTGCCAAGGCATAGGCAATGCGTTGTTCGATGTGTTGCTGTTCTGCAGCGGTGAGAACTTTCAAGGGACGGGCAGCCTCATCCACTATCAAGAGGAATTTGGCGGCGCGATCGCAGGCAAGGTAAAAGGGTTGCCGCTGTGCCAAAGGCGCCTCTTGGGATGGTCGAGTTTTGGGCTGGGGTTGCCGCCAGCCTTGTAAAGGTGCGATCCAGCGCCGCCACCAGGGCAGTGGGCGGGCAATGGGGGCGATCGCCACCGCCAAAGATTCATCTTCCCCACCTGTGAGGAAAAGAGCAGACATCACACTTAACAGGGCTGCATCGGCAGCAGGAGCCGCCGTGGGTTTCGGTAGGAGGCGTTGATGCACCTGAGAGACGCTGCCCATCAGTTGGGGAAGTCCCCGCTGCCAAAACTGTGCCAGAATGGCGCCAATGACCTGAAGCGTGCCACTCAGGGTGCTTGCAACCTGCCATTTTTGGCGTTGCCACTGTTGCTGCCAATATTGCCATTGCTGTCGCCAGAAGTTAAAAAAGCGACTCTGATAGAAAACTGCCATTGCGGCTTTCTAGGTGGAGGAATATAACACTAGATTAGCGTTGTAGTGTCGTCACTGATATTTTTAGTATTGATCTCGTTTCCCCCGCAAGCGTGTAAAAGTTTGGAGGGGTGTAGTAGCCCCCACTGCTGCTTGAATGGCACTCACTTCACAGCGCAAAAAGGGATTGGTTGCCTTCTCAAGGCCAATTGTACTTGGAATTGTGCTTTTCCCTTGGGCGCGATCGCGACAAACTTGGGCATAGCGCTCTTGCAAAGCGGGATTGTTGGCTTCCACGGTGAGGGCAAAACCGAGGTTCTTTTGGGTATATTCGTGGGCACACCAAACCTGCGTACTCTCCGGCAATTGCCGCAGTTGGTTCAATGACGCCAACATCTGTGCCGGCGTCCCCTCAAAAAGACGCCCACAGCCACCGCCAAAGAGCGTATCGCCGCAGAATAGGTCACCCGTTTCTGGCGCATAGTAGGCAAGGTGGCCGCGTGTATGGCCGGGAACAAACAGCACCTCAAGATGACTGTCACCAAAGGGAACGCGATCGCCGGCCTTGAGAAAGACGGTCTGTTCTGGAATGCGCCCTTGATCCTCATAGCTGCCATAGACCTCGATATTGGGGAAGCGCGATCGCAGGGCACGATTGGCACCCACATGATCCCAGTGGTGATGGGTATTAAAAATGGCCGTCAGCCTTGCTCCCAATTCCGCTAACTTGGCCAGAACAGGCTCCGGCTCTGCGGGATCCACCACTGCCGCCGTCCCCGTTTGTGGATCGTGGAGCAAAAAAATGTAGTTATCCGTAAGGGCATTAAGACGATAAATCATCATAATAGCAGTACCCTTGTGAAGCTTATGATGGCTATTGTTTGTGTACCCAACGTCGCCAGTTCTTCTTTGCCTCTACCTCAACCAGAATGCGCAAAAATAGACCAATCAACTCACCCCCATCCAATTGTTAAGTTTTTAAGCTTCCTCAGGATGATTCTTGAGCCACTGTTTTAGAAAAGTAACCAAGCGATCGCACTCCTGCGGTAGGGTAAAGTAATGGACACAGGCACGCACCGAGGCGGGATAGAGCAATTCTCGCACTAGGATATTCTCGGCTTCAAGATCTTGGACGAATTGGTGGTGCTGACCATTGGCCAACTGAAAGGCGACAAGTCCGGACGGTGGGGGTATTGGACTCAGACAAGTCAAACCGCCGATGCCCTGTAACTGTTCCCAGAGGTAACGACTCAGCTCACAAATACGCCGGTATCGCGCTTGGGGAGTCCCCCATTGATCGTGCACCCGCAGAGCAGTGGTGAGTCCTGGAACCAATGAAAAAGCAGTTGTTGCTACTTCAAAGCGACTGGCATCCTCCTTCCAGCCGGCGGGTTGCGCCTCGCGGGTTTGGTGAATGCCGCGCCAGCCAATAAAGGTGGGTTCCAAGGTGGGCAGGCGATCGCGCCGAATATATAGCCCCCCCAATCCAGCGGGGCCACAGCACCACTTATGTCCTGTAAAGGCGTAGTAATCTACCCCCAAGGCAGGCAAATTCAGGGGCACCATGCCGACACTTTGGGCACCATCCGCCAAAACTTGGATACCGCGACGGTGGCAAACTTCAACGATGTTCTCTAAGGGCAAGAGCTTCCCTGTATTCCACAGCAAATGACTCAACACAACCAAGCGTGTGCGGGGATGGAGTTGAGCCTCGATGGCGGCCACTTCATTGTCACACCAGGGCCAAAAGGCCACCCGATCCACGACAATTCCCAACCGCCGTGCCAATTGCTCCGTAATTGCCACTACCCCTGGATGTTCACAGTTGGAAATGAGTAGGCGATCGCCCGCTTGCCAGGGAATGCCCCAAAGAACAATGTTGCAGCCCGTGGTCACCGAATCCGTAAGGGCAATGGTGTCTGGCGTGGTGCCCAGCAGCTGCGCTAATTCTTGCCGTAGGGTTTGCAGGTGTTGGCTCAGCCACGAAAACACACGATTGGCAAAAGGGCCTTCCTCCTGAATGTGGCGATCGCTCTGGAGAATGGTCTGCCAAGTGTCTTGGTGCAGTGGCCCTTGCCCACCGTAGTTTAGATATGTCTTGTTGGTCAAAGCAGGGTACTGGTCGTGGTAGGCGGCAAGTTTCTTGAGATCCATCTACGTTCCTTTGGAATGAGGGGACTCCCACCTGCAGGCTGAGGAGGGCGGAGGGGTCTTGGCGGTTTGGGAATGGGCATCGAGCCACTGTTGCAAAATCAGCGCAGCAGCAATTTGATCCACGAGGTCTTTGTGGTGACGGGGCGATCGCCGCCGTTGTTTGAGAATTTCCTCCGCCTGAAAGGAGGTGAGACGCTCATCTACGTATTCCACAGGTAAGTTCAAAGCCGCAGCAATTTTTTCTGCTAAGTGTTGTACTTGACGCGCTTGAGAACCCAGTTGACCATCGAGGGTGTAGGGTAAACCGACAATTAATTTCTCTACCCCTCGCTCCTGGCAAATCTGCCGAAGCTGTGCCACATCACTCGCAAAATTCTGACGATGAATGGTCGTAATGCCCGCGGCCAACTGCCCCAAGCGATCGCACCCTGCAACGCCAATGCGCTTGCGCCCCAGATCTAAGCCCAGAACGGAAATCATCCTTGAGTCGGCAAGAACAGTTCCCCTACAATGAAATCCATTGCCAAGGTGCGTTTTTCCTTGACTAAAAACATCATACCCCGCTGTATCCACCCATGACTGACGCAAGCTCCGACTACAAAGACACTATCAACCTGCCCCAAACCACATTTGAAATGCGGGCGAATGCAGCGACACGGGAACCCGAATTGCAAGCCTTTTGGGCACAGCAGCAAATTTATGAAACGCTTCAGCAAACGAATCCAGGTGAGGTGTTTATTCTCCACGATGGCCCCCCCTACGCCAATGGCGCCCTTCACATTGGCCATGCCCTCAACAAAATCCTCAAAGACATCATCAACAAGTACCAACTCCTGCGGGGACGTAAGGTTCACTACCGCCCAGGGTGGGACTGCCACGGCTTGCCCATTGAACTCAAGGTACTGCAAACCCTCAAACCTGAACAGCGTGCCCAACTTACACCTCTTGCCCTCCGCCGGCAGGCCAAGGAATTTGCCCTCAAAACCGTGGCCGAGCAAAAGCAAAGTTTCCAACGCTACGGCGTCTGGGGCGACTGGGCGCATCCCTACTTGACCCTCACCCCCGACTATGAGGCCGCCCAAATAGGAGTCTTTGGCGAAATGGTGCTGCGGGGCTATATCTACCGCGGCCTGAAACCTGTCCACTGGAGTCCTAGCTCCAAAACCGCCCTCGCTGAAGCCGAATTGGAATATCCCGAAGGTCACACCTCCCGCAGTCTCTATGCAGCCTTTGAAGTCATCGAGTTGCCCGCAGGCTTAGCTCAGTCTTGGTATAAAGCACTCGGTAAATTAGGAGTAGCCATCTGGACAACAACCCCTTGGACAATTCCAGCCAACTTAGCGGTGAGTGTGAATCCCGATCTCACCTATGCCTTGGTTGAGGTTCAGCCTGCCTCCCACTACAAGTATTTAATTGTTGCCGCAGATCTTGTAGAGCGACTCAGCAAAACCCTCAGTTGCACGCTCAAGGTGGTTGCCACAGCCAAAGGGGCTGACTTGGAAAATAGCCGTTATCGCCATCCCCTCTTTGAGCGCGAGAGCAAGATTGTGATTGGCGGTGATTATGTGACCACAGAATCAGGGACGGGACTAGTGCATACGGCTCCCGGTCACGGTTTAGAAGACTATGCCGTCGGTCAACGCTATGGCCTGCCAATCCTGTCGCCCGTGGATGAGAATGGTTGCTTTACGGCAGAAGCCGGACCATTTGCGGGTCTCAATGTCCTCAAAGAAGGAAACGAAGCAGTGATTGCAGCCCTGCAAGCATCTGGTGCTCTCCTCAAGGAAGAACCCTACGTCCACAAATATCCCTACGACTGGCGCACGAAAAAGCCGACTATCTTCCGCGCCACGGAGCAGTGGTTTGCTTCCGTTGAAGGCTTTCGTGATGCAGCCCTCAGGGCGATCGCCGAGGTGAAATGGATTCCTGCCCAAGGGGAAAACCGCATTACCGCCATGGTGGCTGAGCGTTCCGATTGGTGTATTTCGCGGCAGCGCAGTTGGGGGGTGCCCATTCCCGTCTTCTACGACAAAGCCACAGGGGAACCCCTGCTGACCGCAGAAACCATTGCCCATGTTCAAGCCATTATTCGCGATCGCGGCTCCGATGCCTGGTGGGAACTCTCCGTTGCTGAATTGCTCCCCGAATCGCTGCGGGATCAGGCCGATCGTTATGAAAAAGGCACCGACACCATGGATGTCTGGTTTGACTCCGGCTCCTCTTGGGCGGCAGTGCTCGGCGATCAGCAGGCAGATCTCTACCTCGAAGGCTCTGACCAACATCGGGGCTGGTTTCAATCCTCATTGTTGACGCGGGTGGCCGTTAAAGGCCAAGCCCCCTACAAGGCCGTCTTAACCCACGGCTTTGTCCTTGATGAGCAAGGACGGAAAATGAGCAAATCCCTCGGCAACGTCACTGATCCTCGCGAAGTGATTGAAGGGGGCAAAAACCCAAAGCAAGACCCTCCCTACGGTGCCGATGTGCTACGCCTGTGGGTTTCCTCGGTGGACTATGCCAATGATGTGCCCATTGGCAAAAACATCCTCAAACAGTTGGCGGATGTCTATCGCAAAATTCGCAATACGGCGCGCTTTCTCCTTGGGAACCTCCACGACTTCAATCCCGATCAGGATGCGATTCCCTATGCCCAACTGCCGGCTTTGGATCGCTATATGCTCCATCGGCTGCACGAGGTCTTTAGGGAAGTGACGGCTGCGTTTGATAGCTTTCAGTTCTATCGCTTTTTCCAAACGATTCAAAATCTTTGTGTCGTTGATCTTTCGAACTTTTATCTGGATATTGCCAAAGACCGGCTATACATCAGTGCTGCTACTAGCGATCGCCGGCGCAGTTGTCAAACCGTCCTGGCCATTGCTGTTCAAAACCTAGCCCGTGCCATTGCCCCAGTGCTCCCTCACTTAGCCGAGGATATTTGGCAGCATTTACCCTTCAAAACCCCCTATCTTTCCGTCTTTCAAAGCGGTTGGGTACAGCTTCCTGCCCAGTGGTATGACCCCACCCTAGCGAATGAGTGGCAACGTTTGCGGCAGCTTCGCCTAGAGGTCAACAAAGTGCTCGAGCAGGCTCGTGCTGAAAAGCTGATTGGTGCCTCTTTAGAGGCCAAAGTGTGGCTCTATGTCACCGATTCTGAGTGGCGCGATCGCCTTCAAGAACTGAATCCCAACGATACCCTCAGTGGCAATGGCGTGGATGAACTGCGCTATCTCTTTTTAGTGTCCCAAGTGGAGGTAATGCCAGAACGGAAAGCAGTGGACGTGCCCTATGTCCTTGAGGGTGAGGCTCTGTGGATTGGCGTCGGTCATGCTAAGGGTAAGAAATGCGTTCGCTGTTGGAATTATTCTGAAACTGTTGGCCAATCGGCCTTGCATCCCCAGTTGTGCGATCGCTGCCAAGCTGCCCTGCAAGGAGAATTTTAGCTCATCGGCGGGAAGCCCGGCGCGGGGAATCTTGCTGCTCAATGTACCGCTTTGACCGCTCCGCCACTGGCGATGAAGTAGGACTCATCCCAAAGCAGCGACTTCCCATAGTGTTCAGCCGCAGCCTGCGACTAAAGACAGACTTCAGAACGTTTTGCCGACGCTGGGATAGCTGGGCGGTTGGTCGTGAAGGTCAACCCCGCTGGTACGTCACAGCACTGGGGAATCTGCCTGAACCAAGTGCCGCAAGCGTGATCCGACCGTCGAGACGTGAACTCTGCATTGCTTGTTAAAAAGGTAGGCCTAGGGCATCGGTTCACTATAAAATGCAAAGGTCGCAAGACTGGAAAAGCTTGCCGTCGGGAGTATGTCCCAGCAGGTACCACGATTTACGGTCAAGAACATCCCTCGGGGTTTTTGATCCATCGATACGTGTACTCGCCATTGACGGCCTCAAAATAGTATCTTTGAGGACGCCAATCCCGCAGGGGTAGTCGAATCAATAGGCGACGCGCCAGCGTCGCCAGCGGTGTCATACTCAATAGAGTCACGGCAGCCGTTGTTGGCCACAGATATTTCCGGAGAAGGCTTCCCTACAAATTTGTGGCTCCAGTCTAGCCGAAGAAGCGGGAAACCGTTTCCTTCCCTCGCTAAGATAAGGATGAGATGACTGTTGATCCAAATTCAACCAGAATTCAATGACACTTGCGATCGCCCCTTTTCCCATCCCTGCCATCGTTGGCCAAGAAGCTATTAAACTGGCGCTGCTGTTGGCTGCCGTTGATCCCGGTTTGGGAGGAGTCATCATTGCTGGGCGACGCGGTACGGCTAAATCCGTCCTTGCACGGGGTATTCATGCCCTATTGCCCCCCATTGAAGTCATTGATCAAGGAGAGATTCCAGTTCCAATCATTGCCAATCCCGATCCGGAACGTCCCGAAGAGTGGGATAGCCGCTTACAAACTTGGTGGCAAAGCCATCCTCAGGTTGAGCTGAAAACCAAAGTAATTCCAGCCCCTTTTGTGCAAATTCCCCTTGGCGTCACCGAAGATCGCCTGTTGGGGGCAGTGGATGTGAGTCAATCGGTGCAGCGGGGCGAAGCGGTGTTTCAGCCCGGCCTATTGGCGGCAGCACACCGGGGAGTGCTCTATGTGGATGAAATTAATCTGTTGGAGGAGCAACTGGCCAATCTGCTCATGGCCGTCCTCAGTACCGGGCGCAACCAAATTGAGCGGGAGGGAATTAGTCTGGAGCACCCCTGTCGTCCCCTCTTGATTGCCACGTTTAACCCCGATGAGGGTGAAGTCCCGCCCCACCTGCTGGATCGGTTTGCGATCGCCCTATCGGCAGATACCGTTTTGGGCTTAGATGAGCGGGTCACGGCGGTGGATCATGCCACCCGATTTGCCGATTCCCCCCAAGCCTTTTTGCAGCAGTACAATGCCGAGCTTGAGGATCTGCGCACCCAAATCATTCTGGCGCGGGAGTGGCTCAAGGAGGTAAAAATTCAACGGCAACAAATTGCCTATTTGGTTACCGAAGCCCTGCGCGCAGGGGTGCAAGGCCATCGGGCGGAACTCTTTGCCGTGCGGGTAGCCAAAGCCCATGCGGCTCTCAATGGTCGTAGTGAAGTGAACGCTGAAGACCTGCGCCGTGCCGTTGAACTGGTGATTGTGCCACGCGCCACTCAGCTTGAACTGCCGCCGGATCAGCCACCGCCCCCCCCAGAGACTCAGCAGTCTGACCCCGAAGAAGGACCGGCTGAGCCAGAGACCCCACCGCAAGAGCAGCAGGAGACGCCCCCCATTCCTGAGGAATTTGTCTTTGAAGCCGATGGCACGGTCTTGGATGAGTCGGTGCTCTACTTTGCCCAACTGACCCAACGTCAAGGAAAATCAGGGAGCCGCAGCCTGATTTATTCCCAAGATCGCGGTCGCTATATCCGCCCTATGTTGCCCCGCGGACGGGGAGGTCGAATTGCTGTGGATGCAACATTGCGCAGTGCCGCTCCCTACCAAAAATCCCGTCGGTTGCGCCAACCGCAGCGCTGCGTCATTGTTGAAAACAGTGATCTGCGGATTAAACGCTTGGTGCGCAAAGCGGGTGCCTTAATTATTTTTGTTGTCGATGCCTCCGGCTCAATGGCTCTGAACCGCATGAACTCCGCCAAAGGAGCAGTTCTTCGCCTCCTGACCCAAGCCTATCAAAACCGCGATATGGTGGCGCTCATTCCCTTTCGTGGCGAGCAAGCGGAAGTGCTCTTGCCCCCAACCCGCTCCATTGAAGCAGCCCGACGGCGCCTTGAAACCTTGCCCTGTGGGGGTGGCTCTCCCCTGGCCCATGGCCTGACCCAAGCGGTGCGTGTGGGTCTAAATGCCCGGCAAAGTGGTGAAATTGGTCAAGTGATGATTGTGGCCATTACCGACGGTCGCGGCAATATCCCCCTGAGCCGCTCCCTTGGGGAGACCATTCCGCCGCAGGCCAAGCCCGATGTTAAGGCGGAAGTACTGGAAATTGCTGCTAAAATTCGAGCTTTAGGTTTGAAGCTCTTGGTAATTGACACTGAAAATAAGTTTGTCTCTACTGGCATGGGCAAGGAATTGGCACAGCAAGCGGGAGGCAAGTATTATCATCTGCCTAAGGCCACCGATCAGGCGATCGCCCAGGTGACCCAGAATGCCCTGAAATTTTAGATAGCCATAAAAAACTCTCCCCCAGTCAGATGAGGAGGAGAGGTAACGACTAGGCAGGTGAGCCTACATCATGCCGCCGTCGGCAGGAGCTGCGGCTTTGGGTTGCGGTTTTTCCACCACAAGGGCTTCAGTGGTCAGTACCATGCCGGCGATCGAACCCGCATTTTGTAGAGCGGAGCGAACCACCTTGGCAGGGTCAATAATCCCAGCACTGACCAGATCTTCGTAGGTACCGCTGGCGGCATTAAAGCCATAGTTAAAGTCACCCGCGCGGACATTTTCCACGACAACGGCTCCTTCGACACCGGCATTATCAGCAATTTGAGCCACTGGCGTTGCCAAGGCACTGGCGACAATGCGCGCACCCGTTTGTTCTTCAAGATTGAGGTTAGGAAGCAGAGCATCAATGCGACTGGCCAAGTGGAGCAATGTCACACCACCGCCGGGCACAATCCCTTCAGCAACTGCTGCTTTTGTGGCATTGAGGGCATCTTCGAAGCGGAGTTTGCGATCCTTCAATTCTGTTTCGGTAGCGGCACCCACTTTGATCACAGCCACACCACCCACAAGCTTAGCAATCCGCTCTTGTAGTTTTTCTTTGTCGTATTCGGAGTCGGTTTCTGCCAACTGCTTCTTGAGTTGCTCAACGCGCTTTTGAATATCAGCTTTATTGCCTTTCTCTGACACAAGGGTGGTCGTGTCCTTGGTCACGGTGACGGAGGCGGCTTCTCCCAGCATTGTGATTTCCACATCCTCTAGGGTCAGTCCCACTTCCTCGGAAATGACTTGACCGCCCGTGAGAATGGCAATGTCTTGGAGCATTGCTTTACGCCGTTCGCCAAAGGCGGGAGCTTTCACGGCAACAACACTGAGAACACCCCGCAGTTTATTCACCACTAGGGTGGCAAGAGCTTCTCCTTCGACATCTTCGGCAATGATCACGAGGGGACGACCACTGCGGGCAACCTTTTCCAATGTGGGAATCAGGTCTTGGATACTAGTAATTTTTTTGTCCGTCAGCAGCAGATAGGCATTGTTGAGTTGGACAATCATCCGCTCTGCATCGGTGACAAAGTAGGGGGAAATGTAGCCGCGATCAAACTGCATCCCCTCGACAATTTCCATTTCTGTATTCAGGGATTTGGACTCTTCAATGGTGATCACGCCATCTTTGCCCACTTTGGCCATGGCTTCACCAATCATGGCTCCCACTTCTGGGTCATTACCGGCGGAGACAGTTGCCACTTGAGCAATCATGTCCCCTTCCACGGGTTTGGCGACCTCAGCAATCCCATCAACAACTGCTTTAATTGCTTTTTCCATGCCGCGCTTGAGGGCAATTGGGTTAGCACCGGCAGCTACATTTTTTAGGCCTTCACGGATCAGCGCTTGGGCAAGGAGGGTTGCGGTGGTGGTGCCATCACCGACGACATCATTAGTTTTGGCGGCCACTTCCCGAATCAGTTGAGCGCCAGTATTTTCATAGGCATCTTCTAGTTCAATTTCCTTAGCGATTGTCACCCCATCGTTGACAATTTGTGGTGCACCGTACTTTTTCTCAAGCACCACATTTCGCCCTTTAGGGCCAAGGGTAATTTTTACGGCATCGGCAAGGGCATTAATTCCGCGTTCGAGCGATCGCCGAGATTCTTCATGAAATGCGACTAATTTTGCCATGGGTGGCTATCCTTTAGTAACTGGTTGGAGGTGATCATTGAGGGACTGCAAACTTGGCAGATTTCAAGCCACTGTTCACAATACTGTGGAAAACAAGCTCAAGGCAATGGCAGAAAATGTAGGGGATTCCGCACTTGCTCGCGTACACTGGGAATAGGTAGAGACACTTCTCAGACATGACCGGCCGTCGGCTTAATCAACAGCACTTACAGGTCTTTTTGTATGTCACATTAATCTTGGGCATTGCTTTTGTGGCGGCTAAAGAGTCTTTCCACCTCGATAACGGTCTAGGGGGACAAGACTGGCAAATCGGTGCCCCACAGGTAGATGTGATTGCTGCTCAGCCGAAACGTTCCCTTGCGGAAGTGCGTGCCTTTGCCCTGCAATTAGTAAATCGCGATCGCCGGCTCAATGGATTGCCGCCCCTTGTTGCTGATGAGTTACTGACAAAGACAGCACAACGCCATGCCGAAGACATGCTCAAGCGCCAATACTTTAGCCATATCAACCCAGAGGGGCAATCGCCAATGGATCGGTTTATTGCCCTAGGGGGGCGCGGTGGCGTGGGTGAAAATATCATGGAGCAGCGGGGTGTCCTCGGATTGATGCTCAACTATAAGCTTATTGAGCACTGCCAAAAAGGCTGGATGTACAGTGACGGCCATCGTCAGAATATCCTTTATCCTGAATTTACCCGTTTTGGCTTTGGCATTGCTTTGAATTCAGCACGGGGCGAGGTCTATGCTGTACAGATGTTTGCACTGCCACCCCCGTAAAGGCAGAGCTTTGCTGTGGGAATAATTTTTTAATGTAATCAATGTCAAGCTAACAGCATTAACCATGTTTACTGAACAGATGTACGTTGTTCTCGAGTCCACTGCCAAGGATGAGACCTTTCTCACGCCCATGGAGCTACAGGCCAAGCTGGTGGAATATTTAACAGGAACTGACGTTTGCCTAACGCCCGATCTATTGACCTTGCCTGATGTGGAAAGTCGTGCCCGGTATCTGATGACAACCGGCTGTGAACTGCAATTGGCCAATGGGGGCTACCTGCAGTGGTACGCTGTGCGCCTAGAAAAGTAATTGTTACATAGGATTACGAAACCTCTGCTCGGAAAATTCCGTTCTAATATAGATAAGGCTCTTGGATAAGCAAAAGAGTTCGGACAATTTCTTATTCTTTTTGGTGTCCATATCGTCAAGAATATTCAGGGTAATGCAACTGTGGCCAATCGCCGTCATCAACCAAAGAAAAAACAGCAAATGACCTACAGTTGGCCGTTGGCAGGCACCTACCAAGCTCTTAGCTCTGCATCGGTGGATTTGATCTGGCGCAAAGTAGTGAATTTGGCCGATGTGTCGTGGCATCCCTTGATTTTGCGCACGAATGTCCCCTACGGGCTTGTACCCAAGCCGGGGTTTATTTTCCAAGCAATGACCCGTTGGATTCCTTGGCCGATTCAGATTTTTGTTGAGCGTGTCTCACCGGGGAAGCTGTTGAGTATTCGCATTTTGGTCTTGCCGGGGGTAGAGGAACGGGTGACCTATCATTTGCAATCCACGGTCTGCGGAAGTCAGATTTCCTGCTCGGTCATGCTGCGAGGGTGGCTTGCACCCTTGATTTGGTCATTGATTCGTAATTATGCGGCAGTGTTGGCTGCTCGTCTAGCAATCGCGGCGGAGAAGGATCCCCCCTCCCCTAAGCCCCCTATTGACCCCTGTTTAGGTTTTTAGGCTGACGAGGGATAATTCTATGCTCAGCGATAGCGATCGCGTTCGTGTTCTTAGTGAAGCCCTGCCTTATCTTCAAGCCTTTGCGGGGCGCACCTTTGTTGTCAAGTATGGCGGAGCCGCCATGAAGGAGGAGCAGCTCAAGGATTCCGTCATTCGCGATATTGTCTTTCTCTCCTACGTGGGCATTCGCCCTGTGGTTGTCCATGGCGGTGGTCCAGAGATCAATACTTGGTTGAGCAAGCTCAACATTGAACCCCAATTCAAAAATGGGCTGCGGGTAACCGATGCCGCGACTATGGATGTGGTAGAGATGGTGTTGGTGGGTCGGGTGAACAAAGAAATTGTGACCCTCATCAACCAAGCGGGGGGCAAAGCGGTGGGTCTGTGTGGCAAAGATGGCAACCTGATTCGTGCCCGTGCCCAAGGGGAAGACAGTATCGGCTTTGTAGGCGAAGTGCAGGGAGTAGATACCCGTGTGATTACAGCGCTGGTGGAGAAAGGATATATCCCCGTGATTTCCAGTGTGGCAGCGGATGATACGGGACAAGCCTACAACATCAATGCTGATACGGTTGCCGGCGAGATTGCCGCCGCCTTGGGGGCTGAAAAGCTGATTTTACTGACGGACACAGCAGGAATTTTACGGGATTATCGCGACCCCAGTACGCTCATTTATCGCCTTGATATTGCCGAAGCGCGGCAATTGATTCAGGATGGGGTGGTGTCGGGGGGGATGATTCCCAAAGTGACCTGTTGCGTGCGATCGCTAGCTCAAGGGGTGAAAGCTGCTCACATTATTGACGGCCGAGTACCCCATGCCCTCTTACTGGAAATTTTTACCGATTCAGGCATTGGTTCAATGTTGGTGGGTTCCAACGCCGCCTACAATCGTGCCTTCACCGATTAAAACTTTTTGCATGAATCAGTGCGTCCTAGGGTATTACACCGATGTTATAGCGTTAGCATTTATTAGCGATGAAATTATTCTCTTTAATGTTAGTTGCTAGCGGTCTAGCTACAAGCTTCCCCTGGTCTGCAGACGCAGTTCCCCAGCCTTACCCCCAACTGGCCGTCAGTAGTTTTATGGATATGTGCATTGAACGGGGTCGGCGATCAGCACCCATTGTCCCCCGTTCAGTCATGAATAACATTTGCCAGTGCTCCATTAACTATATCCAACAGCGGGTGAGCTACGCCGACTTTCAAACCCTTAGCCAACCCCAGTCTCCTCGGCAGCAGCAGGCACAGCGAGTGGTAGATGAGAGTGTGAACTACTGCATTCGGCAACAACTAGGCGTCTAGGCACTTTTTCTTTGCGCTGCGCGTCGGAAAACATAGCTGGCGATCGCCCCTAGCCAAGGCAAGTCTTTATGCTAGATTGGGCGTAGGCTAAAGGATCAAACATTCGGGACGAATCATATGGGAATCACACACCGCACGATCGTTGTCAGTACAACAGTGGTTATGACAGCATTGGTTGCTGTCACCGGTGCGGGTCTTCACTGGTCGCGTAGCCTAGCAGGTTTTCGCCAAAGTCCTAAGGAACTGGTGGATGAAGTGTGGCAAATCATTGACCGTGAATACGTTGATGCCACCTTCAACGGCAATGATTGGCGTGCTGTGCGGCGGGAGTTTCTCTCCCGTAACTACACCAAACCAGAGGAAGCGTATAAAGCGGCACGGGAAATGCTGGAGAAGCTCAATGATCCCTACACCCGCTTTATGGATCCGGAGCAATTTCGCTCCATGCAAATTGAAACCTCTGGTGAGCTCACAGGGGTAGGTATTACTATTACCCAAGATGAAAAAACAAAGCAGATCACGGTGGTTTCTCCCATTGAAGGGAGTCCGGCGGCTCAAGCAGGCTTAATGGCCAAGGATATCATCTTAAAAATCGACGGTAAATCCACCAAGGGCATGGATCTCAACCAAGCAGTCAGCATGATCCGCGGCCCTGTCAATACAAAAGTGCGCTTGACGATCCAGCGGGGAAGTCAAGTCTTGAATTATGAGATTACCCGTGCCCGTATTGAAATCCATCCTGTCCGCTACAGCTTACGGCAAACTCCCCAAGGGCCTGTGGGCTATATTCGTCTTGTTACATTTAGCTCCAATGCCGCAGCCGAGATGCGGGCAGCTATTCGCGCTCTAGAGAAGCAGGGCGTTGAGGGCTATGTTCTGGACTTGCGCTCCAATCCGGGGGGGCTACTGTTTGCCAGCGCGGAAATTGCCCGCATGTTTTTACCGCAGGGCGATATTGTCTCCACAGTCAACCGCCAAGGGGAAGCAGAACGCTTACGCGCGGGTCGCGGTTTCTTGACCAATAAGCCCCTAGTGGTTCTCATTGATGGTGGTTCTGCCAGTGCCAGTGAAATTTTAGCGGGTGCCCTTCAGGACAATGGCCGTGCCGTATTGGTAGGAACGCGCACCTTTGGTAAAGGCTTGGTGCAGTCCGTCCAGCCAGTGGGTGAAGGCGCAGGGATTGCGGTGACAATTGCCAAGTACTTTACCCCCAGTGGTCGGGACATTAACAAGAAAGGTATCGAACCCGATATTGAAGTTAAGCTTACTGAGCAGCAGCGGGAGCAACTCACTCGCGATGACATTGCCACTGATCGCGATCCCCAATTTACACGGGCACTAGCGGTTCTCAATGAACACATCCTAGCGCAGCGGCGCAATACCCAATCGGCGCGACCTGCCCAAGCGACTCATCCTTAGGTTTAATATCTCTATGGTTGACCAGCGCCGACAAGCGCAGCGGGTATTGTTCTTGGCACTGGGGGTCAATGTCACACTGACGCTTACTAAAGCCATTGTCGGCGTTCTTAGTCACTCCCTTAGTTTACAGGTCGATGCCCTCCATAGTCTCACCGATGCAGGAAGTAGCATCTTGGGCTTAGTGGCCATGCAGTGGGCTAGCCCCCATCCTGATCGCGATCATCCCTATGGTCACCAAAAGTTTGAAGCCTTGGGTGCACTGGGAATTGCTGCCTTCTTGGGCATGGTTTGCTTTGAAATTTTACGAAGTGCGGTTGAACGCCTGCTGCATCAAAGCAGTACTGTGACACTCACAGGGATAGAGCTGTGGATTGTGATTCTTGTCCTGGGCATGAATATTGGCCTTACCCTCTATGAGCACCACATGGGGCGCAAGCTGAATAATTTCGTCCTCATTGCCGATGCCAAACACACGCTGAGCGATGTCTGGACAACTATTATTGTCCTGTTGGGGTTGATTGGCGTTTGGACGTTCAACTGGGATTGGTTGGATGTGGTGCTAGCTTTTCCGGTGGCTGTCCTTGTGTTTTGGAGTGCTTGGGAAGTTCTCAAGAGTAACATTCCTTGGCTGGTGGATGAGATGGCGATCGCCCCTGAGGCCATTCATGAGCTAGTGATGACCGTACCCGGTGTGGTGAATTGCCATGACATTAGCTCGCGGGGGGTGGTGGGACGGCAGGTGTTTATTGAGATGCACTTAATCGTAGAGGTCGAAGATATTTCCACTGCCCATGCCATTACCGAGCAGATTGAGCGACTCCTGCAAGAGCACTATGGACCAGCCCGCATTGTCATCCATGTCGAACCCCCCGACTACGAATCCAGTCGGATCAGCTTTTTTTAGAGAATTTGGGGTATTGTTGTTATTGTTCTAGAACCCACGCTCAGTCACAAAGGAGAGCCCCTGTGATCTACGACTGCATTATTGTTGGCTCAGGCCCGGCGGGCGGTGCAGCTGCTTATCACTTGGCCAAGCAAGACCGTCGAGTGTTGGTTCTGGAAAAGGAAGCCCTGCCCCGCTATAAGCCCTGTGGAGGCGGTGTGTCGCCCCAAGTGCAGTCTTGGTTTGACTTTGACTTTAGTCCTGCCATCTCCCTAAAGCTGACGCAGATGATTTGTACATGGCAAGGCGGGGACGCGCAAGTGCTGGAACTGCCTCCAGACCAGGCAGTTTGGATGGTGCGGCGAGATGTGTTTGATTATTTTTTGGTTCAACAGGCACAGCGACAGGGCGCCCAGGTGCAGTCCCAGACCGAGGTGACTGGCATTACATGGGCGGGCGATCGCTGGCAAGTGCACACAGACGGCGGCGATTTCAGCGCTTTGTACCTCATTGGCTGTGATGGCGCAAAAGGTTCAATGGCCAAGTGGTTGGGCTTAGCTCGCCGACGACCGCGCTGGGGCGGTGCTCTAGAAGTAGAGGTGCCGGTGGGCAATCACTCCCAGCGGGCGGCTCACTTTGATTTTGGGAGTGTGCAGAACGGCTACGCTTGGAATTTTCCCAAAGCCGACGGCTATTCCATCGGCGTAGGAGCCTTTATGGGTGGTAAGCCCCAAGACTTCAGGGGTATTTGCGCTGAATATGCGCGCCATTTTGGCGTGGATTTGCAATCTGTAAAGCACTACGGCCACCCACTCCTCTGCTGGCAGGGGTATCACCCTCTCCACAGCCAAAATGCCCTCCTAGCGGGCGAAGCAGCGGCTATTGTTGATCCTTTTACCGGTGAAGGCATTCGCCCTTCTCTGCTGACAGGGATGCTGGCGGCTCAGGCCATTGATCGCGCCCTAGGGGGAGATACCACTGCCTTGGCCAACTATTCACGCCAAGTTCATCAGGAATGGGGGATTGATATGGCTTGGGCGAGGCGGTTGGGGAGCCTCTTTTACCGCTTGCCAGAGCTTGCCTATCAGGTGGCCGTCAAGCGTCCCAGTACTCGCCAGCGCATGTGGCAAATCCTCTGTGGTTATTCCCGCTACCGCGATGCTGCCACCAATGGCTTGAAATTGTTGACCACTGCTTTGGCGGCCTCTCCCTTTCGCCGCTAGAAGTAGGCGCTGGCCTTTTGCGGCATGGGGTCAAGGGCGCTTACCCCTATAATGTTGGTGCATTTCCACTGAGGAATCTTAGCGGTGAGCAGTCCCATTGAGCAGCGCAAGGCCGAACACCTCGAGCTTTGTATTCAGGGTGATGTGGATAACAAGGAAATCACGACAGGTTTTGAGAAGTATCGTTTTCGGCATTGTGCCCTACCCGAACTGGACTTTGCCGAGATTGATCTAGGTGTAGAGTTTCTTGGCTGGCCCCTCGCCGCCCCCCTGCTGATTTCCTCCATGACCGGCGGGACGCCCCAAGCAGGAGAAATCAATCGCCGTTTAGCACGGGTGGCACAACAAAAAGGAATTGCCATGGGCGTGGGTTCCCAACGAGTGCTGCTGGAGCATCCAGAGGTGATGCCAACGTTTGCCATTCGTCAGGAGGCACCCACGATCCCCCTGTTGGCTAATTTGGGTGCGGTGCAGTTGAACTATGGCTGTGGCATTAGTGAGTGCCAAAAAATTATTGATCTTCTAGAGGCTAATGCCCTGATTTTACACCTCAATCCCCTGCAGGAGGCCGTACAAACGGGGGGCGATCGCAACTTCAAGGGACTCCTAAGTAAAATTGCCGTCCTTTGTCGTGCCCTACCCGTACCAGTCATTGTTAAGGAAGTGGGCAATGGCATCAGTGCCGATGTGGCCAAGCAACTCGTGGATGTGGGGGTCGCGGCCATTGATGTGGCGGGGGCAGGGGGAACTTCTTGGGCAAAAGTGGAAGCGGCGCGGGCTCAAGATGCGCGTCAACAGTACCTTGGACAGGCCTTTGCCGAATGGGGGATTTCTACGGCTGAGTGCCTTGAGCAAATTCATACTGCCCTGCCCAACACGCCCTTGATTGCCTCTGGGGGACTGAAAAATGGCATTGATGTCGCCAAGGCCCTTGCCCTTGGGGCAGCGATTGCAGGTTTAGCGCGACCCTTGTTGCAAGCAGCCCATCAATCTGAAGAAGCACTCACCCAATATATTGACTTGATCCTTGAGGAGTTGAAAACCGTGCTGTTTTGTACAGGCAGTGCCACCCCGCAACACCTCTTTCAGCACCGCTCTCTTGAAAGGCTCTAGCGGGGGTCTTCAAGGATTGTGCGCAGCCAAGGGGGCGGATCCGGAATCGGATTCCCCAACCGCTCTAGGAGTGTCCATGCCAAGATATGAACCACTAAGGCATAAACCATGGACTGGAAAAAAACGAGTAGCAGTGCCACAACTTGGATAAGGGTCACCGTTGGTTCCAACAGCAAATTCAGATTGACCAGTACCCAATCAATGAAATTCGTAACCTGCTGATTGAAGTAAATCCAGAGGTTTTCCCCCAGCAAAATGGACACAAGACTAATTTGAAAGAAAAATCCTGCGGTACCAACTACTGCACCACCGAGGATAGAACGTCCCCAGCCCTCTTTTTTTGCCCAACAGCCGCCAAAAATGACCCCCATCATGCCGTGGGGTAAGAGAAATTGCAGACTGCGGGGGGGACCCATCAAAACAGAAAGGAGCAGTGCACTGACAATGGCGGCCATCCAAGCCGCGCGGCGGTTCCAGCGTAAATAAACTAGGGCAATGGGAATCGGAAAAAACAGACGCAAGACTGGCCCAATGGGCAAATAAAAGTTAATCACCCATAGCAGAGCAGCGGTACTGGCAAGGAAGGCTGTTTCGGTAATGACCAAGGTGCGTTGAATTTGCGATCGCCCTAAGGCTGAGGACTGCTCAGGGGGCACAATGGCTTCTACATCGGGAAAATCATCTTCTAGGGAATCCGTTGGCTTCATTGATTGCAAATAACCTTTTTTCTCTATACTTTAGCAAGCTTTACTGCCAGCTCTTAAATTGGATATAGCCCCCGAGAAAAATCGTTGGATGAAAGTTAGAATCAACGGTAGGCTATTCTTACCAATTTTGCATGTTAATCTATGTGTCGTCTCTATGCCTACATGGGGCGCAAAACGTCCCTTGCCCATGCCTTGGTGGAGGCTCCCCATTCCCTGTTGGTGCAAAGTTACCAACCCCGTGAAATGACGGCGGGACTCTTGAATGCCGATGGTTTTGGGGTTGGCTGGTATGATAGCAGCCAAGATGAGCCCCCCTTTCTCTATCGGCAAACGCTACCCATGTGGCATGATATCAATTTCACTGAGTATTTAAGCCGCTATATTGAATCGAGCTGTTTTCTGGCCAATGTCCGCAGCGCCACCCTTGGGCAACCGGTGCAAATCACAAATACACAGCCCTTTCGCTGGGGACGCTGGCTGGGGGTTCACAATGGCTTTATCGAGAACTTTCGCCAAACCCTCTACCGCCCCCTGCGCGATCGCCTCTCGGATATTTGTTACAACATTGTTGAAGGCTCGACGGATTCTGAGCACCTCTTTGCTCTCTTTTGCAATGAACTAGTCTTGAATCCGCAACTGTCACCGGTGATGGTTTTGCGCCAGACGCTGCAAATTCTCTTCTCCCTGGCGCAGAGTGCTCGGACCAGTGTTAGTGCCGCGATGATTCTCACTGACGGTAAGTATATTTTGGCCACCCGCTGCTCCTGTGGCACACCACCCCCGACCCTGTACTGGAGTCAAGAGGCCGAAAAAATTCAGCTCACCTCAGAACCTATAGATTCTCAAACGGAGTGGTATCCTTTAGGCGAGAATAAACTGCTGTTAATGAGCTTGCACAGTGAACCAGAAATTGACGCCCTCTGAGACCGCCGTGCCTTTTGACCCTTTTGATCGGGAAGCCTTTTGGCAAGCTTTTGAGCACCAGCGGGAATTTACGCTTCAGTTAGTTGCGCAGCTAAGTGAGGCCGTCCTCTGTGCTCAGCCCCATCCCCTCTATAGTCCCGTGGGGTGGCATCTGGGGCACATTGGCTACACAGAAGCCTTTTGGCTATTGCCTGACCGTTCGGCTATTAGCGATCGCGATCGCTATTGGTATGCCGCTGATGGTCGCCCCAAGGTGGAACGACAATATTTACCACCGTACAATGAATTACTTGATTACCTCGCAGAAATTCGCCGACGCACGGGCGATCGCCTCTGCACTCTCACCGCTGAACAGTGGCAACGGGAACTTCGTCTCTGGTGGTGGATTTTACAGCATGAAGCTCAACACACTGAAACGATGCAAATGGTGCTGGCAATGCAGGGGATTTTGACCACATTACCCCCTAACCCATCGTGCCCCCAGAAACATCAACAGATTCCTGCTGGGAGTTATGTCATTGGCAGTGAAGACCCCTTAGCCCTGGATAACGAGCAGCCCGTCCAAAGTATTGAACTGCTTCCTTTTACGATTGATGCAGCACCGGTAACGTGGCGGGAATTTCTTGCTTTTGTGGAAGCGGGTGGTTATCAGCGACGGGAATGGTGGTCAAGCAGGGGATGGGAATGGCGCAAAGCAGAGGAAATTACTTCACCGTTCTACCCCATCCCTGAGAACTTAGACCTACCTATGTGGGGACTTAGTTTCTACGAAGCAGAAGCCTATGGTCATTTCCGAGGCAAACGCCTTCCCAGTGAACGAGAATGGGAAATTGCTGCTCAGCAGGGACTTCTGAATAAGGGTTATGTTTGGGAGTGGACGCAAAGTCCCTTTGCCCCCTATCCGGGGTTCCAGAGCTATCCCTACCGTGGCTATTCTGCACCCTACTTTGATGGTGAGCACTTTGTCCTCAAAGGCGGTAGTCACTGGACACGTCCTCTGCTCAAGCGTCCCTCATTTCGCAATTGGTATAGCCGCACCACCCGTGAGGTATTTGCTGGGGCACGCTACGTTAACCAAGAAGATCTAATTGCTCAGTAAAGAAAGTTTGAAAAGACAAGTCTAATGATTCAAGGAGTTCCGCCAACTACAGACGCGCCTTCTAGAGCGTTGGGACGGAAGAGATAACGTTTATTCCTGAGTTGCTCCTGATGGCAGTGAGCGCGATATTGTGGTGGTGCTTTCCCTGAGTTTTCCCCAACCAGAACTGGCCAAGATTACAGGCGATACCCACTCTGAGGAGCGGCAACGTTATACGCTGATCCAGTTGCGGAATCACTGCACTCGCATGATCTATGTGACATCGCAGCCGCTGCACCCCAGTATTATTGATTACGACTTGGATTTAGCGATCGCCCAGCGTCCAAGGCTGTATTCCCCCCAAAGGCAGTGTTGAAATCATCTCGACCCATGAGCAGTTAGTGAATGCCCCCAGCGGTCAAATTTTCATTGGCTGTGAATTCCCTGCCCATGCCGACTATCGCCAACAACTCCAAAAACTCAGGCAAACGGTAGGGACGTATTTAGCCTAGCAGGGAGTGATCGGCTATTTTGTTGTTGCAACCCAGACAGCTCAGGGGTGGGAACTTTAGGCCATTGAAATAAACCTGCGCAAGGGCGGCACTACCCACCCCTTCATGGCCTTACAATTCCTCACCGATGGCCACTATGAGCTAGCGTCTGGCCTGTTTTACAGCAAGCATCGCCGTCCCAAGTATTACATTGCCTCTGATAACCTCTGCCAGCCCCATTATTGGGGTCTATTGCCCAATGATTTTTGGATATGATTGCCCGCTATCATCTCCACTTTGACTCCAGTACAGCAACGGGCACTGTCTTTCACCTCATGGGAGCGCTCTCAGCGTTTGGTAAGCTGGGACTCCTCAGGCTTGGAATACCCCCGAAGAAGCTCAAGCCATTGACAACCAAACCATCGGCGTTCTCGATGCTGCGGCACTATAGATACCTGATGTGCCCACCCCTGGCATAGACAGGGGTCTGAGAATCTCGTTACAATTGGCAACGTTCACTGTGAAGAGCAGCCTGTAGGGAAAATCCAGTGCAAGTCTGGTGCTGTGCCGCAGCTGTGATGGGAAGTCTCCCTCAGCCAGAATGCCTACTTGCTGTGGTTCACTCTATTTGCCTGCGTCGCACGGGCATGGAGTTTCTAAGGTGCTGGTTACGCTTAACGATTCAATTCTCAATTCCTTCGGTTTTAGTCTGGACTTACCCCCCCTCCCTCAGTCTCGACCTCTTTTACTGGTTGGTCATGGAACCCGCGATCCTGAAGGTCGCCAAGCATTTTTGGACTTTGCCCAAGCCTACTATCAACTAGATCCCTGTCGGCCTGTTTTTCCCTGTTTTCTGGAGTTAACTGAACCCTCCATTGTTGAAGTTCTCAGTCAGTGCGTTGCCACAGGCCATACGGATTTATCGGTGCTGCCGATTTTGCTCTTTGCCGCTCGCCACAATAAGTTTGATGTCACGAATGAATTGGATCGGGCACGGCGTGCTTTTCCTGAGTTGCGCTATCACTATGGCCGTCACTATGGCATTGCCCCAGAAATTCTAACGCTGTGGCGATCGCGCCTTGAACTCTTGGACACTCCGGAATTTAACCCCCAAGCCATTGGCCGCGAAGAAACAGTTCTCCTAGTCGTGGGACGCGGTTCCAGTGATCCCGATGCCAATGGCGATGTCTTTAAGCTCGCCCGCATGCTCTGGGAAGGCAGTGGCTACAAAACGGTTGAGGTGTGCTTTATCGGCATTACCCATCCCCGCCTACCTGAAGGGTTTGTACGTGCCAATCTTCACCAGCCTCGTCGTGTCATCGTCCTGCCCCACTTCATGTTTACAGGGGCGCTGGTCAAAAGAATTTACACCCTGACTACAAAAGCGCAAGCAGCCTATCCCCATGTTGAATACGTGAACTTACCGGAAATTGGCTTGCATCCACAACTGTTTTACCTAACACGACAGCGGGAAATTGAAACCCATGTCGGGCAGGTAGTGATGAACTGTGAGACCTGTAAATTTCGCTTGGTGGCAGGCCAGACTCATCACCACCACCATCATCACTATGAGCACCACTCCCATAGTCATAATCACGAGGATCACCCTCATCACCATGGATCAACGGTAAATTTGGATCATTTGCCCAGTTATCACCAACGCATTTGGCAGGTGCCCTAGGCGTTGGCTCCCCGCTGAAAATGTTAAAGTTAAAATAATTGCTACTATTTTTCAAGCTTAAATGGGGCTTGTCTATGCGTATTAAATATCCTCCCCAAACCGTTGATCGGGTGTTGATTTTTGATACCACACTGCGGGACGGTGAACAGTCTCCGGGTGCCTCCCTGAATGTGGATGAAAAACTCACAATTGCCCGTCAACTGGCGCGACTAGGGGTGGATATTATTGAGGCGGGCTTCCCCTTTGCTAGTCCCGGTGACTTTGAGGCTGTCCAGCGGATTGCCGAAACCGTCGGCACCGAAACCGGCCCTGTGATCTGTGGCTTAGCTCGTGCCACCCGCCAAGATATTGAAGCGGCAGCCAAAGCCCTCAAGCCCGCCTACTATCCCCGCATTCACACCTTTATTGCCACCTCCGATATTCACCTAGAGTACAAGCTCAAGAAAACCCGCGCTGAAGTACTGGAAATTGCCCCAGAAATGGTGGCCTATGCCAAGTCCTTTGTGGATGATGTGGAGTTTTCCCCTGAGGATGCTGGTCGTTCAGATCCTGAGTTTCTCTATCAAGTCCTTGAGCGGGTCATTGATGCAGGTGCGACAACGATTAACATTCCCGACACCGTGGGCTACACCACCCCCACTGAATTTGGTGCCCTGATCAAAGGGATTAAGGAAAATGTGCCCAATATTGATCGCGTGGTCATCTCCGTTCATGGTCACAACGATTTGGGTTTAGCTGTGGCCAACTTCCTAGAAGCAGTGAAAAATGGGGCGCGCCAACTGGAGTGTACGATTAACGGCATTGGTGAACGGGCAGGGAATGCTGCTCTTGAGGAATTGGTGATGGCTCTCTATGTGCGGCGGCAGTACTTTAATCCCTTCTTGGGGCGTCCACCCGAATCAGAAGCACCTCTCACAAATATCAACACCCGTGAAATTTACAAAACTTCTCGCTTAGTCTCAAACCTAACGGGGATGCTCATTCAACCCAATAAGGCGATCGTTGGTGCCAATGCCTTTGCCCATCAATCGGGGATTCACCAAGATGGGGTTCTCAAGCATAAGCAAACCTATGAAATCATGGACGCCCAACTCATTGGTCTTGCTGATAACCAAATTGTCTTGGGCAAACTCTCTGGTCGTAATGCCTTTGCCACCCGCCTGCGGGAATTGGGCTTTGAACTCAGTGAAACCGAACTCAATAAAGCCTTTTTGCGCTTTAAGGATCTCGCCGACAAGAAAAAAGAAATCACCGACTGGGATCTCGAGGCGATCGCCAAGGATGAAACCCAAGGGATTGATCTGCGGGGCTATCAACTGGAATTTGTCCAAGTTTCCTGTGGAGATCATGCTCGCCCGACGGCAACAGTAACCGTGCGTACCCCCAGCGGCGAAGAATTAACCGACGCAGCCATTGGCACAGGGCCTGTGGATGCCGTTTACCGCGCCATTAATCGGGTTGTACAGATTCCCAACCGCCTCATTGAATACTCGGTGCAATCGGTTACCGCTGGCATTGATGCTATTGGTGAAGTGACGATTCGCCTACAGCACGAAGATCGCATCTATTCAGGTCATGCCGCCAACACCGACATTATTGTGGCCTCTGCCCAAGCCTACATGAATGCCCTCAACCGCCTCTATCGAGGTCTTGAACAACGGGCGCTACATCCTCAAGCTTAGGTATGCCAGGGTCCACTGCTCAGCCCTTGGAAACCAATGGGGTTTATTTATGCCCCGTCTGCCGCCACGGACAAATTGCACCGATGGTACTCATGGATACCTATGCCTGTAACTTTTGTCGCCATATTTTCAGCCTAGATGTTGTCCATCAAACGGCGCAGCTCGAAGATAGTGCCATGCCATTTCGCTGGCAGTGGACTGGTACCCACTGGCGATCGCTCAACCGTCCTCCTGTTACTTTGACCTACACTGCGATGATTCTGGCCATTTTGCTGATGACACTACCGCCTGCTTTAATTTGGCTGGCCTATCGCACATTTCCCCCCCTCGATCCACGCACCCATTGGTTTCCCCTTTTTTGGGTTGGCCTGACCTTCTTGGCTCACCTGTTGATAATACTGCGGATTTTTGCTGGCCTCCTACCAGCATCCCTTATTGGCTCTTACTTTTACCGGCGATCGCGGAGTTTACCGTAGGGATTTGCCTTAACTCACTGCTGCTGAGCGAGGGACAAAAGAAGATAACACCGGCAGATCTTCCATCTGGCTCTGCTTAGCTGCCCGCACTCCGTTAACTACGATACCAACTGCCTTATTCTTTAGCCCTAAATCATACTCCTTGAGTGCTTTGGCAAACATCTCCCGTTTTGTTTTGTCCAAACGTACCACAAACAGCGCCTGATCCACGCTGGCCACAAGGCGATTCGTTTCTGCACACTGCACCATTGGTGGCGTGTCAATAATAACCAAGTCAAATGCAACTCGGGCAGAAGTCAAAAACCCATGCCATTGGGGAGAACTCAACAAACTCATTGGTTCTGGGTGCGGTTGCCCCGCTGTCAGTACCCAAAGTTTTTCAGAGTAAGCTTCAAGACAAGTGAACCAATTAGGTAAAGGAAGCGCCTCTGTCAGTAGCTCAGTGAGACCACCGCTGTTTACAATCCCGAAAACTTGATGTAGGCCGGGTTGACGCAGATTTGCGTCCACAAGCAAAACTCGCTTACCAGATGCCGCTGCAGCTAGTCCTAAATAAGCTGCAATTGTTGTCCGCCCCTCTCCTGACTGGGCAGATGTCACGGCCAGCGTGCGCTGAAGACCTAGCTGCTCTAAATGAACCAAAAGAAAATAAAAACTCTCCTTAAAAGCGGGTGTTGCCCCTGGCAGATGGTGCTGCAGCCCCCAGAGCGTAAGGGGAGTTTCAAGGCGTGTAAACGAATACTGATCAAACTCCTTAGCTAGGGGCACTTGTCCAACAATTGAAAGTCGAGTGCTTTGCTGAACTCGTTCAACCTCCAAAAAACGGGAATCCAGCGCATCTAAAATCAAGGCTAAAATAACCCCAGAGGTAGTTCCCAAAATTAAAGCAATTGCCAATGCCATTGACAGCCGCATCGTTACTTCATATTCTTCCGCGTTAATATCCGATAGTAACCGCCATGTAAAATCCTGCTGTGCAATTTGTAGCTGTAGTGATTGCCGCGTCTGAAGCAAAAGTTGCAGTGATTGCTGTGCCGCTGCTATACGTTGCTCAATTTTTCGATAGGGGTTTGCTAGGCGTGTCAGTCGGGCTAATTCCTCACGAGTTACTGCGATTTGCCGAGCAAGCTCTGCATCCATGCGTCTCAGGGATTCAAGCTCAACTTTTGCTTCAATATACTTACTAATCAAATTTTCTGAAACAGAACTTTGATAGCCGATCAATCCCTCTGGATTTGAGACTCGATTTCTTTGGGCAATCTGCTGAGCCTCCCGCTTAATCTGCTCTAATACTAGGCGTCTTTCTTCATCAAGGCTACGAACAGTAGGAGCATTTGGTTGTAATCTGCTTAACTCTTCAGCAAGCTTTTTTTCGACACTTGTTAGATTGTTCAATAGGCTAGTATAGTTGACCGATGTACTTAGGTTAGAAGCAACAAGTGCTTCATCAGGGGTCATTTGCAACTGTGAATTAATAGAATCAAAAGTCTGATGTACAGATTCTATTTTGGCAATATTTTCATTTCTTGCGGTCATCAAATTAGCTAGTTGCATTCGGTACAGATCAGCATCACTAGAGCCACTCGCGCCAATGCCACCTATAGAATCAGGCCTCAATACTTGATTTGCAGCTCGAAACTGGTTCAACTGATCTTCAAGATCATCAATTTGGCTAAGTGTTCTTTGAATTTCTTGGTTAACGTATCGTAAATTTTGAAAAATTTGCTGCTGCTTTTCTTTTTCATTAAAGTCTATAAT
>NZ_JARJMS020000048.1:0-13389 GCF_029335995.1 Thermosynechococcus sp. Uc | reverse complement strand
CCCGCCCTGGATGCCAGTTCCGATGCGCCCGCTTGAGCCCCCCCAACTCATTACCCTCGACGCCGTCGGTACCCTCTTTGGCCTACGAGAATCCGTGGGCACCGTTTATGGTCGCTTTGCTGCCGCAGTGGGGGTTCAAGTTGATCCAGGAGCATTGGATATAGCCTTTTTTCAGGCCTTCAAAGCAGCCCCTCCCTGCGCTTTCCCCAATCTTGAGGCCCGCCAACGGGCGAAGGCAGAATTGCAGTGGTGGCAAGGGGTTGCGGCAGACACGTTTCGACGCGCGGGGGTTCTCGATCAATTTGCTGATTTTGATACGTTTTTTGCCCCCGTCTTTGCCTACTATGCCACGGCTGAGCCTTGGTGTCTTTATGAAGATGTCTTGCCTGCTTTGAAGGACTGGCAAGCCCAAGGCATTCCCTTGATGGTGGTGTCGAATTTTGACAGCCGTTTGTATGGCATCCTCGAGACCTTGGGGCTAGTGCCCTTTTTTAAGGGGGTGTGGATTTCCAGCGAAGTGGGAGCAGCAAAACCGGATCGACTCATCTTTGAGCGGGCAGTGACCCCCTATGCCACCTCTCAGGTGTGGCATATTGGCGATAGTTGGGAGGAAGATGTCCTCGGTGCCCAAGGCGCTGGTCTCCAGGCAATTTGGCTGCGGCGCGATCGCCCATTGTTGCCGGCGCCATCCCCTAGCCCGCGCCTAGCCGTACCTCAAATTGCTGACCTCACAGGTGCGCAGGTTATACTGAGGGAGACAGCGTCATAACAGAATCAGCAGTGACTAGTCAAATTTGTATTGTAGGGGGTGGCTTTGGTGGGCTTTATACAGCCCTACGGCTTGCCCAATTCCCTTGGGCTACCTCTCCAGAGATCACCCTTGTCGATCAAAGCGATCGCTTTGTGTTTACTCCCCTGCTCTATGAGCTCATTACTGGGGAACTACAGGCATGGGAAATTGCTCCTCCTTTTGTGGAGTTGCTCAAAGATACACCGGTTGTCTTTCACCAAGGAACAGTTACTGCCGTTAACCTACAGGCCAAAACTGTTCATCTGAGCGAGAGTCGCCCTCTCACCTACGAAAAACTGGTACTTGCTTTGGGGGGAGAAACTCCGAAAAACAGTATCCCCGGTGTGGCGGAGTACGCCTTGACCTTCCGTACCCTCAATGATGCTTACCGCTTGGAAGAGGCGCTACAACGCTGTGAGCGCTCCGATCGCGATCGCATTCGCGTTGTTGTGGTTGGCGCTGGTCCTAGTGGGGTGGAATTGGCCTGTAAGCTGGCGGAGCGCTTGGGGAGCCGAGGGCGGATTCGCCTTGTGGATCGCAACACCGAGATCCTCAAGTCTTCCCCAGAATTTAATCGCAGGGCGGCTCTGCGTGCCCTCGAAGAGCGGGGCGTTTGGATTGACTTGGAAACAACCCCCATTGCCGTGAATGCCAATCAAATTTCTCTGCAATACAAAGACCACGTTGACGATTTGCCCGTTGATATTGTCCTGTGGACAGTGGGTACGGTGGTTTCACCCGTGGTTGCTGCCCTTGATTTGCCCAAAACACCGACGGGTCGCCTTCAGGTGATGCCCACATTACAGGTCGTTGATCACCCAGAGATTTTTGCCCTTGGCGATGCTGCAGATGCGGTGGATGACCAAGGCCAAGCAATTCCCCATACAGCGCAGGCCGCTTTTCAGCAGGCAGATTATGCCGCTTGGAATCTTTGGGCGAGTATCAGCGATCGCCCGCTACTGCCTTGTCGTTATTCCCACCTCGGTGAAATGCTTACCCTAGGTAGCGATCGCGCCGCCTTGGCCGGTCTGGGACTGACCCTCGATGGCCCGCTGGCCTACTTAGCACGGCGACTGGCCTATCTCTACCGCATGCCCACCCTCGAACATCAACTGAAGGTGGGGTTGAACTGGATGGCGAAGCCAATTTTGCATCTGTTGACCGGCACTGCGAACTAGAAGGTGTGCGCATCCTTGGCTTAGACCCCGGCCTTGCTACCCTTGGCTATGGCTGTATTGAGGTGCAGGGCAACACCTGCCAGGTGTGTGATTTTGGCGTGATCACGACCCCTGCGGATGCCCCCGTAGGCGATCGCCTGCAAAACCTCTACACCGATCTGCACACCCTAATTCCTACGCTCCAACCGGATTGGGTGGCTTTGGAGCGGCTCTTCTTCTACAAAATGAGCCATACAATTGTGGTTGCCCAAGCGCGGGGAGTGATTCTTTTAGTTCTCAGTCAATTGCACTGTCCACTGCTGGAATTTACCCCCCCCCAAGTCAAACAAGCCCTCACCGGCTATGGCAATGCCACAAAAATGGACGTTCAACAGGCGGTGCAACGGGAACTCCATCTCGGCACCCTCCCCAAGCCGGATGACGCCGCTGATGCCCTAGCAATTGCCCTCACAGCAAGTCGTCACTACGAGGGTATCAACGCTTAACCAAGCAACTTCTACTGCTTTACTGAGCCATTGGCGTGTTTTCTGATCCAGTAGATCATCCTCTGCAAGCACCCATTCCTGAATCTGTGCCAGACTGTGTCCTTGAGCCCGGCAAATCATAGTTACGCCGGCGATCGCCGCCGCCACCACCTCTTCATTGACAGGCTGCTGGCTGAGGGCTGCCATTTCTTCGAGACTCCTTGGAATGGGATAATGCATAGGGCAACAGGGCAATTCTGAGAACTCGTAAACTCTCTTAAACTGTTTAGTACCGTGCAGTTTACGCCAAATCGTGCCGTTGTCAAGCTTCTTAGCGGACTTCTGAAACAAAATGCAAGAACTCCTATACCTTGAAGTGCCCACTCCCAATACCGCAGCAGTGATTGAGTGGCTGCATCGTACTTTTGAGCCGCGCCTTGGCGCTATCGTGCCCAAATCCAGTGGCGGCTGTTGGCAGGTTCCCAATAGCCCTACGGAACTCGCCATTTTTCTGTGGAGTCTGCAGCGTACCACCTACCTCAAGGTGATGCGTTGGGGAAAGCAGCCTTTTCCGCAGGAGCGTGCCTGTGTCCAACAACTTCAGCGAGCGCTGCGTTTGGCCTTTCCTCTGCAACCTGAAGTTCTCCCCCCTTGGCCTGCTGACAAGACAATTTTTGAAGCCTTGGCCAATTGCTATCCACTGACAGTGAAATACTTCCAACGCATGCCCCAAGGCGAGGCGGATCTAGAGCGCGTCTATTGGTGGGAACAGCGCTGGCGCCAAGGGGTACAACAGCCCACTCCCCCTGTGCCTGTTCTGCACCGGGCAACAACGCTTTGTGAGACGCCAAGCTATGACTTAGTCTATGTCGGGGGTGCTTTGGGAGTGGTTCATGCAGCAGTGATGGCGCGGTTGGGCTATCGGGTGCTGGTGATTGAACGGTTACCGTTTGGCCGTATGAATCGCGAGTGGAATATCTCCCGCATGGAATTTCAAAGCCTGATTGATCTGGGCTTATTTACGGCTGCGGAATTTGAGGGCCTCATTGCCCGCGAGTACCGCGATGGCTTTAACAAGTTCTTTGATGCCACTAGCCCTCCCCATTGTCGCGCACCCGTACTGCACACCCCGACAGTTCTCAACATTGCCCTGGACTCGGCAAAATTCTTGCATCTCTGTGGAGAGAAACTGCGCCAAGCGGGCGGTGAGATTTGGGATTGGACGGAATTTCAAACCGCTACGATTCATCCCAATGGCGTTGTCCTACAAACACAGCAGCGCCAGACCCAAGCACAGCGACAGGCGATCGCCCGTGTTCTGGTGGATGCAATGGGCACTGCCTCCCCCATTGCGCGGCAACTCAACGGCGGTCGGGCTTTTGATAGTGTGTGTCCCACAGTGGGGGCAATTGTCAAAGGAATTGCTCCAGAGGTTTGGGATGGCGATTATGGCGATGTGCTCTTTAGCCATGGCGATATTTCGCGAGGACGCCAACTCATTTGGGAATTGTTTCCGGGGTCAGGGGAAGAGCGCACAATTTATCTTTTTCACTACCACCACATTCAGCCAGAGTTTCCCGGCTCTCTACTGGAACTTTACGAAGACTTCTTTACGATTTTGCCGGAGTACCGCCGCTGCGATTTAGACCAACTGACTTGGGTCAAACCGACATTTGGTTACATTCCCGGCTACTTTAGCCACCATCGGGGCGATCGCGCCGTGGCCTTTGATCGAGTCTTGGCCATTGGTGATGCCGCCTCCCTCCAATCCCCTTTAGTGTTTACTGGTTTTGGTTCACTGGTGCGCAACCTACCGCGCCTGACGGATCTGCTGGACACCGCACTGCGTCACGACCTTGTGCAACAACCATTCCTCAACCAAATTCGCGCTTATCAGAGTAATACAGCAGTGACATGGCTCTTTTCGCGGGGAATGATGGTGCCTAGCGATCGTCCCCTCCCTCCAGCCCGCGTCAATGCCATGCTTAACACCTTCTTTGGCATCCTTGGGCAAGAATCCCCTGAACTCGCCGATCGCTTTATTAAAGACCGCACTGGTTGGCTTCCCTTTAACCGCATGGCACTGCGAGCTGCTTGGCAAAATCCCGGTCTCCTTTGGTGGATCTACGAAATGGTGGGGCCTTGGGATTTGCTGCGTTGGCTGCAAAGCTACCTGAGTTTTAGCTTAGATGCCCTGTACCATGCTCTCTTTGGTTTTTGGCTTCCCCCCTTGGTACGCTGGTGTCAACCGTGGCTTGAACCCTTGGCACCCCAACTGTGGTTTTGGCTTTTGGTGCAAAGCTATGCCCTGAGTTACTCGGTGGGGCAACCCCGTCTTGAGCGTCCCTTAGCACCCCTATCAACCGCTAGAGTTGATCAAGCCGTTTCCCCTCGCTAACCTTGGGAACAACAGTGTTGTGGAGAGAACCACAGTGAATGCAGCAGAGCAGGCAGTGACGGTGCAAATGGCCAGTAAATTGGGGGCGATCGTCCACCTCTTCAGGCAGTGCAATCCCGATCTGCGGGCAGACTTGCATCCTTGGGCCGATGACCCCCACACCCGCAACTTCGTGGATCCGGATTCAATTGACATTGGCTTTCACCTACCCGGCTGGAGTCGCCGCTGGCAAGCCCGCAGTTTGCTCCTACAAATCCGTCTCCATTGCGATCCAGACTCTGCTCAGCGCCGTGCCATTGGCCTAGAGATTGTTGGTTTTAGCTACACGAGTGAGCAGTGGCGCTTCAGCAGTATTGGTCAGGGGGTGTTTAGTGGTCACAATCTTCCCAGCGCAGACCTGCGCAATCAACTGCGCTCCATTAGCCATGAGATTATTGCTGTGTTAAATACTTGACTTTACAAAAAAAATGTCAATAGCACATCCAACCTTCTCTTTTTTGCTGGGAACACTGGCTGCTTTGTTTCCGATTGCCGACCCCATTGGTGCTATTCCCATCTTTTGCACCCTCACGGCGAAACATTCCTCCAAGTGCCGTCGCCAAGAGGCTAGGCAAATTGCCTTAAATGTCTTTGCCGTTTTAGTCACATTCTTTTTGGTGGGTAAGTTTATCCTTAGCTTCTTCGGCATTTCCTTAGCTGTCGTGCGTATTGCTGGAGGACTGATTGTGGCTCATACTGCCTGGCAAATGGTGACTTCTCACCAACGCTTGACGCTTCAGGAGCACGCAGAAGCAATTGACAAAGAGGATATTACGTTTACACCGATGGCCGTCCCTTTGATTAGTGGGCCAGGGGCGATCGGCGTGACTATGACCTTATCAACGCGCTGCCAGGTTTGGGAAGAGTATCTCGGCTGTCTGCTGGGGATTGGTCTTTTTGGCGGTGTGGTCTATGTCTGCCTTGCTTTGGGCGAGCGACTCCTGCAAAAGTGGGGCAAAACTGGTGTGGGGGCACTAACCCGCATTCTTGGATTTTTTATTCTGGCGATCGCTGTGCAGTTGATTGCCGACGGCAGTCTGGAATTCGTCAGGGCAAACCTATATCAAACTCGCTGAACTAAGCCTTTAAGGAGGGCTGGGTAAGCGGTGAATCATTCCTCAGTGAGTGGCTACCGGAGGGGATGTGGAATCCGTTAACAGATCTACGTGCTTAGGTTTTTTTTGCGGTTTTGGCAGTGGTCTTTGCAGGCTTGGCGGGGCTGACATGGAGTTCTTTGAGTTGCTGCGGTTCAACACTGCTGGGGGCACCGGTGAGGAGACAACGCGCTTGCTGGGTTTTCGGGAAGGCAATCGTATCCCGAATCGAGTCTTCGCCCGCTAGGAGCATGACGAGACGATCTAGACCGTAGGCAATGCCGCCGTGGGGAGGAGTGCCAAATTCAAAGGCCTCCAACAGAAAACCAAATTTTTCTTGAGCCGCCGCTTCATCCAAGCCAATGGTTTCAAAGACGCGGCGTTGTAACTCCGACTGATGGATGCGCAAACTGCCGCCGCCCACTTCGTAGCCGTTGAAGATGAGGTCATAGGCTTGGGCACGAGCGGTTTTGAGATCATCTAAGTCAGCAGGATGAGGAGCGGTAAAAGGATGGTGCAGTGCCTCAAGGCGCTTTTCTTCGGCATTCCACTCGAACATGGGAAAATCAACGACCCAAAGAAGATGGAGTGCCGTGGGATCAATGAGATTAAATTCGCGGGCAATGGTCTGCCGCAGGCGATCGAGGGTTTTATTTACCGTTGCAGTGTCCCCGGCTGCAAAGAGGAGTAAATGCCCCGGCTGGGCACCAGTGCGCTCTAAGAGCATGGTCTTTTGCTCTGAGGAGAGGTTGTCCTTGATGGCACCAATTGTGTCAATCTCGCCGTTCTCACGAACACGAATGTAGGCCAGCCCTTTGGCACCGGCAGCAGTGGCCTCTTGGAAGAGATCGCCACCGGGTTTAATGCGCACATTGGAGATGCGATCGTTGCCATTGGGAATGGGCAAAATTTTCACCACACCCCCTTGGGCGATCGCCCCGCTAAAGACATTGAAACCGCAGTCTTTGAGAATATCAGAGACATCTACCAGTTCGAGGCCATAGCGGGTGTCAGGCTTATCGGTGCCATAGCGATCCATGGCCTCTTGATAAGTCAAGCGGGGAAAGGGTCGAGGTAAATCAATACCCTTCACGGTTTTGAAAATGTGGCAAATGAGCGCTTCGTTGAGATCAATAATTTCCTCCTGATCCATGAAGCTCATCTCCATGTCCAGTTGAGTAAATTCAGGCTGGCGATCGGCGCGCAAGTCTTCATCGCGAAAGCAGCGGGCAATCTGGTAATAGCGATCGCACCCCGCCACCATCAATAGCTGCTTGAACAACTGCGGCGATTGAGGAAGGGCAAACCATTCCCCCGGATTCACGCGACTGGGCACTAAGTAATCGCGGGCACCTTCTGGTGTCGAGCGGGTGAGAATCGGGGTTTCCACTTCAATAAAGCCCGCCTCATCCTCAAGAAACCGACGCATGGCTTGGACAACGCGATGGCGTAACTGCAAATTCCGTGCCATCCGTTCCCGTCGTAGATCAAGATAGCGGTAGCGCAGCCGCACCTCTTCGCGCACTTGCTCATTCTCGCTACTGGAGATGGCAAAGGGGAGTTGCTGGCGCACCGTATTGAGGACATCAATCTGATCGGCGTAGATCTCGATGTCGCCCGTGGCCAATTTCGGGTTCACTGAATCTGCGGGGCGCTTGCTGACACGACCCACAATTTTCACCACATACTCACTGCGCAGGCGATCGGCTTGAGCATAGGAATCGGGAGTGCGCTGGGGATCACTGACAATTTGGACAATGCCGGAGCGATCGCGCAAATCAATAAAGATAACCCCGCCATGATCTCGCCGCCGATCAACCCAACCGTAGAGGGTGACCATTGTTCCGACATCCGTTAGCCGAACATCGCCACAGTAGTGTGTGCGCATAGACTCCAATGAGTGGTGAGTATGTTAGTAAAGCCTTACTATTTTAGCGGTTCACCGCCCTACCGTTAGCGGTGCCGCCCCAAAGAATCAGAGGTTGCCAAGCAGGCTTGGCTTTAGAAAACGCAACAGAAATTTACATTACTTGATGTGGATTTTCTAACTTTAATTGCGGCTTTGGCAGATTCCTCCCCAATCCCCAAGAGGCAACGTATGGTAGTAGATAGGCAAAATCTAAAGAAAACCTTAAAAGGAGGGCAAGTATGACTCCCTCTCTTCTGCGCCAGTTCTGGCACTTTGTTGAGCAAGTACAGGTGGGACGACTCCTTAGCTTAGATGATCACGCCCTACAGGGATGGCTGCTGGCACAGTTTAGTGACGTTTATCCCCTAGAGCACAACCAGCGCCATCATCTGGAGTGCTACATTTCCTCGCGTCTTTCTTTAATCCGAGATGTGGCCAGCGATCGCGTTTCCGGTGGTTTTGGCGATCGCCCCTAGGGAACCTTGAGCTGAGTGGCTCCTTCCAAAAGCCAGAGGATAGTTTTGGCAATTGTGACCCTGTAGAAGCAGTACAAGCGGATGATCTACGTGCATCAACGACTATGGCGGTGGGGGGCGATCGCTCTAGGGGTGTTTTTTTTCACCCTTTTCTCCCCGTGGATCAGTGTTGCTCAGGTTGCACTACCGGGAATTAGCCAAACCCCAGTTGTTCCTACACCCCCTGGCGTCACCCGCATTGGTGAACTGGAAATGACCGATGTCCGTTTTGATGGCAGTAGTCTTTTTACAATTGCTGCGCCGACGGTGCGCGATCGCGCCCATCCCGGCAACCTAATTCCCGTTGAAGTGCGAGCTGAACTGATTCAATCCAATCTACGGCGAGTGCTCCACAGTGCCCTTGACCGCAGACGGCGATCGCCAGCATTGGTGAACATTGGTGTTGCCCGCCTCAATAATGTTTTGGTCATCAGTGCCCGCATTGGTCAAGCCGAACGCACCACTCGCCTGCTGACAGTAACAGAAGCCGACAGCGACTACCATCAACTGCCTGCGGAGACCCTAGCGCAGCAGTGGCGGGATATTTTGCAGGAGCAGATGAACCGAGCAATTCAGGAACGCACCCCTACAGCCCTGATGGCGCAAGCTGAGAAGGCCGTTCTTACCTTTTTTACAGTGGCAGGAGCAAGTTTGATCTTGTGGATTGTGCAACAGTTTCTGATTCGGCAACACAAGCATCTGCAACAGCAACTCGACACAACCACTCCAGAAACCCCAGAGTGGGTTTTATCTCTCCTGCCGCATCTCCAACACAAGTTCTTTCTCAAGCAGCGCATTAAGCTGATTAGCCTTGTTCGGTATCTGCTGTTGTGGGGACAAGTAGCCCTGTGGCTGCTTGGCTTAGCGGCAATTTTGCGCCTCTTCCCCATGACCCGCTGGCTGAGTTCCCAAGTCTATGGCCTGCCGATTCTTTGGATGGTCGTGTGGTTTAGTACTGGGCTGCTGAATCAATTTGCTGACTTGACCTTCGATCGCCTTCGTGTTTTCTGGGAGCAAAATAATCTTCTCAGGTTTGCCGATACCCAGCGCAAAAGCCTGCGGATTGGCACCGCTGTAGAAGTAATGCGGGGGTTTAAGACCGCTGTCATCTACCTCATTCGGCTAGTGGTGATTATTAGCTCTTTAGGCATTCCAGTCTCCTCCATTTTGGCGGTGGGGGGATTCTTAGCCTTAGCCATTTCCCTAGGATCACAAAACTTAGTGAAGGATATTATTAATGGTCTGCTGATTGTCTGGGAAGATCAGTACGGTATTGGCGATGTGGTGGAAATTGAACCCTACTCAGGCATGGTGGAAAATTTAAATTTGCGGATTACCCAGTTGCGCAATGCGGAGGGTCGGCTGATTACAATTCCCAATAGTACGATTACAAGGGTGGCCAATTTAACCCGTACTTGGTCGCGGGTCAACCTAGAACTGTGGGTGGATATCGAGACTCATCCCGATCGCCTGTTGTCGTTGCTGAATGACCTAAGTATCCGTTTTTACGCAGAACCTGAGTGGCAGCTCAAGATGTTGGAGCAACCGGAAATTTTAGGGATTGATCAGATTACCGCCAGTGGCTTACTTGTGCGCATCTGGATTAAGACGCCACCGGGACAACAATGGGCTGTGGGACGGGAGTTTCGACGGCGGGTGCTAAATCTCATGGCCGCAGAAGGGATTGCCGTGGCGCGGTTGCATCAACAGCTTCACTGGGGGCGCGATCGCAACGGCAAAGATGAAAATACCCATCCCTCGCCCTTGGACGCTTGATTGTGGGTCGGCACATTTTGGTGATCGGCGGTGGTGCCGCTGGATTTTTTGGGGCGATCGCCTGTGCTACGGCTAATCCCCGCGATCGCGTGACTATTTTAGAAGCTGCAACAACGGTGCTGAACAAAGTCCGCATCTCTGGCGGTGGCCGCTGTAATGTCACGCACCACTGTTTTGATCCGTCGCTGTTGGTGCAACACTATCCCCGTGGCGGTAAGGCCTTGCGGGGTGCCTTTAATCGCTTTCAACCCCAAGACACAATTGCTTGGTTTGAGGCGCGGGGGGCGAAGTTAAAAACCGAAGCCGATGGGCGGGTCTTTCCCGTCAGTGATGATTCAGAAACCATTATTGACACTCTGGTACAAGAAGCAATGGCCTTGGGTATTCACATTCGGACTCGTGCAGCAGTGAAGGACATTGTTAAAGTGGGTAGCCAGTTTCACATCACGCTGACTCAACAGTCCCAACCCCTTGTGGGCGATCGCGTCCTTTTAGCCACAGGCAGCAGTTGCCAAGGCTATCGCTTAGCAGCGCGATTGGGACACACGATTATTCCCCCCGTACCTTCACTCTTTACATTCCAAGTTGATGACCCCCTTTTGCACGAGCGCTCAGGCCTCAGCGTCCAACTGGTGCAAGCGACCCTCAAACTGCCGCAGCCGCCGCCGTTGACACAAAGCGGTGCTATTCTCGTTACCCATTGGGGCTTCAGTGGCCCTGTGGTCTTAAAACTCTCGGCATGGGGGGCGCGCGCCTTGGCGGTGCACGACTATCGCGGTACCTTGGTGGTGAATTGGCTCCCCCATCTGTCGCTGCCGCAGATTCAAGCGGAGTTGGCAGCCTGTCGTACCCATGCCCCCAAGCGGGCGATCGCCAACCATTGTCCCTTTCCCTTGCCGCGTCGCCTCTGGAGCTACTGGACAACCAGCGTGGGCATCCCCGCCGAGCAAACTTGGGCACATCTGAGTAAAAAACAACTGCTGGCTCTGGCGGAGGCCTTACACCGAGGTACATTCGCGATCGCTGGCAAGGGCACCTTCAAAGAGGAATTTGTTACCTGTGGCGGTGTGGCTCTCAAGGAAGTAGATTTCAAGACAATGGCTAGTCGTTGCTGTGAGGGTCTGTTCCTGGCGGGGGAAATTCTCGATATTGATGGGGTGACAGGGGGCTTTAACCTGCAAAGTGCGTGGACAACAGGCTGGATTGCGGGTCAGGGATTGGCAGGGGGTTCGACGGGCACCGTTTCGACAGGAGCTTCCACGGCCACACTTTCTTGAGCTGCGCTTTGGAGGGCAAGGGGTTCGCCCTCTTTTTGCTTGAGGGTGAGGGGTAGCCGCAGGGGTTGCAGTTCCCGCTGCAGAGCCGGTGCCAAGGGCAAAGATTGATCCAAATCTTCCAAGGGACGGGGCACTAACATTACAGCATGGAGTTCACCAATGCGATCGGCTTCCGCCATCCCTGCTTCAAGGGCAATCGCCGTATTGGAGGCCGTACCCCGAATAATAGCCGTACACAGACCGGCGCCAATGGTTTCATAGGCGGTCAGCATCACATCGGCTGCTTTGAGCATGGCATCCGCTGCCCCCACCATTGCTGGAAATCCCCGTGTTTCCAATAAACCGACTGCATGACTACTGAGGCGATGGCCGCGACTTTTGGAAGCAAGCTGAGCCAGCAGACTACCAATGGGGAGAATTTTCTCAAGATTGGGATCTGGCCTTGGAATGACCAAGGTACTGAGTTCTTGACCAAATTGCTGTGCCCGTTCGGCGCCTTCTTCCACTGCCAGGCGGACATCGGCAATTCGTCCGCGCACAATGGCCGTACAGTGACCACTGCCGATTTTTTCGTAGCCCACTAGGAGCACATCAGAGGATTTGAGCATGTGATCGGCAATGCCAACGATCGCCGGAAAGCTCTGGGCAGAGACTAGTCCCAAGGCTAAATCCGTAAAATCATGACGTTGCTCCATTGCCTGAATTAGTCAATCCTTTCTGTTGGTTGCATCTCTATCTTAGCGGTTGAGTTGCGGAGAGCGCGGATACCCCAAAAAGCCAGATGAGCATCCTCGCGCCAGCGGTGTGGGTCTAGAAATGTTTTCAACAGTTGACTCATCAAGGAGCGATCGCCCCCGGTTACAATTAGCGTACCTTGGGTGTACTCTTCAAAAAAGTCGCCAAGGTAGGCCTGTAAAATGGCGGCAGTGCCGTGGTAAAGACCACTTTCAATGGCTGTGCTGGTAGTGGTGCCCCAACGGGGGGGGGCTGTTGTGGGAAAGGCTACGCAGGGTAGGGCTGCCGTATAGTCCGCCAGTGCCCGCGCCATTAATCCGACGCCGGGGAGAATCACACCGCCTGCAAATTCGCCGCGATCGTTAGCTAGGGTCAGCGTTAGAGCAGTGCCTGCATCCACAACACACACCGGTGCTCCATAGACCTGAAGCGCTCCCCAGAGGGCAAGGGCACGGTCAATGCCTAGGGTCGGATACATCCGAGGAATGGGAATATCCTTCAGGGTAAGGGCGATCGCTGTGGGATAGACTTGGTGCAGGGGCACAGAACCGACACTCGCCCCCCAACAGGGGAGTCCGGGATAGTCTTGGGTAGGGTTGCAGGCAAATTCCTCAGGGCTGAGGTGCCAAGTCTGGCTTAAATGCTCACCGCTAAAGAGGGCCCAGTGCTGCCGACTATTGCCAATAATCAGGGCGAACCAGTGATTACTCTGTTGTAGTGCCATCCATCTCTTCTGAATCTATAAGATACAGATGAATATGTTTATAGCCCTGCTTAATTTTGAACGTGTCCCCCGGCTTTAGGTTCATGGCTTTTGTATAGGCTGCACCAATAACAATCTGACCATTTTGGTGCACCTTGACCCGATAGGAGGGCGATCGCCCCCGTCCTGATTGACCATTGGCTTCTTTATCCGATGACTGTACTGCTAGTCCGCCGGCAGCGAGTACTGCTTCGTAAAACTTCCCTAAGTTGACACGTACCTCACCTGATTTTGTGATTCGGTAGTAGCCACAGAGTTTTGCGGCCTCTTTACGAGACACAGAACCCAGTTCATTTAATCGCTGTAAAAGTGCTTTGCCAGTTAGGGGTTTGTTTTTTTCCATTCGCTCTATATTTCCTCTACCAGAACATCGTGAATCCTATGAACACTATTGAAATAAGTTTAAGTAAAACAACTGAATTATTTATTAATCAACAGGAACCTACACGAC
>NZ_JARJMS020000023.1:0-94659 GCF_029335995.1 Thermosynechococcus sp. Uc | reverse complement strand
TTGTGATTACAGGCACCCTGCCCAGCCTCAGCCGTGAAGCGGCCAAAACGCTGATCCAGCAGCATGGTGGTCAAGTAAGTGAGAGTGTGAGTCGGCAAACGGATTATCTGGTGGTGGGCGAAAAAGCAGGGAGCAAACTGCGACGTGCTCAGGAATTGGGCATTCCCTGCATCAATGAAACAGAGCTTATAGAAATGTGTCGTTAAACTAAGGAGTAGCGGCAGGGTAGCCACACAACTCTTAGAAATCCTTTAGCTTAAGAGATATAGTGTAGTCGTTGCCGCTCAGGGTTAAAGCGCAAGAAAGGGAGAGTTGCCAGCTTATGGTTTCTGCTGCACAAGCTCAGTCAAATGGGAGTACTGATGCCACAATTTTGGCTCAAAACTACCGACACCGGCTACACCAAATCCATCCAAGGCGAACCAATCACTATAGCCTGCGGGACTATTTGCAATTTGATAACCAACGGGGAGACATTACAGACTGGTACAATCAGCGGGTAACTCTCGTAACAGAAGACTTTGTCATTGGCTTGGTGGAAGGGCTGGAAGAAGAAGTTGGCTCAGCCTCTGCTCTCGTCATGTACAGAATTGGTGAAGAGTGGGGCAAACGCGATGCAGTGGTCTTCAAGCAGCACTTTGAGCAGGAGTACCACCGAGAGCTTCGCAAATCTGCCTTGACATTTCTCTTAGAGGCCTGGTGGTGGCCTTTCACAACCCAAGGCTGGGGCAATTGGGAAGTAGATCTCACGGAGCAAAAGAATGGGTTCATGTTCATTAACATTTTTGACTCTGTGGTGGCACGTACTCTTGGGGATGTGGGCAAACCAGTGTGCTATATCTACGCCGGTCTCTTTGCTGGTTTCTTTACGGGTTTAATTCAAAAACCCTTGGGTTGTATTGAGTTGCAGTGCTATGCGATGGGAGAAACCTACTGCAAGTTTCTTGTGGGGAAACAGGATCGCATTGATGCGGCTGCTTTCTGGCAAAACGAAGGTGCCACAGCGCGGGATATTGAAAAACGCCTGCGCCAAGGGGAGTTGGTGAAACAATAGGCCACAGGTGAGTGTGTTGATTAATTTTCTAGCGAGGGTTGCCCTATGTTCCGTCAGTTGAATCACTTAACCGTTGTTGCCGATGGTCGCTATGCTCGTCCTGAGGAATTGAACTTCCTGCGGGATTATCTAGCCTCGGTGGAGACTCGCATCAGTGCCTACGAAAAAATCCGCGCTGAGGCGGAAATGATGGCTGATAAAATTCAAGCCATGCAAAAGGCAGAGAATCCCCGCTGTTTTCATTTGACCAATGGCGATCGCGCGGAGATTTGCCGTCGTGACTTGGTGGATACGATGCGGCTGTGTGCCTCGGCAATGCTCTTTTCTGAGTTAGATTTGTTGCGGGACAACTTTTTGCTTTGGTATCGCACCATTGTTAAGTCCTTTAATTACGAAGCATCCTCGTCCTCTACTTATGGCAAGTTCCTGCCGAACACGATGAAACAATTGCTCACACCAGAAGAACAGCAGGTGATGCAGCCTATTCTTGCCCTCGGCAGCTCGATTTTGTCAGAATAAAGTTGTCAGCAAAGAGTTCTTAAGGGGTAGGATGTATGCTGCGCCAACTGGAAAAACTCAGCCTTGAGGCGGATGGCCGCTATGCCAGCACCGAAGAGCTAGAATTCCTGAAAAACTATCTAGCGGCAGCGGAGCAGCGCATTAGTGCCTATGAAAAAATCCGTGACGCCGAAGAAAAAATCCTTGATCAGGTGGAGCAGCAACTGCGAGCTAAAAGTCCCCACATTTTCCGCAAGGGCAATCAGGATTATTCGGCGGTGTGTCGTCGGGATCGCAAGCATGTGCTGCGTCTAGCGGCAGCGGCGATGTTATTTGCAGATCTCGATGCCCTGCGGGATGGGTTCTTGCTGTGGTACCGCACGATCATTAAGGCCTTCAGGGATGAAAAGGTCGCTCAAGTGACGTACCAAGTCCTACCCCAAGTTGTGAATCAAGTGCTCTCCGCTGAGGAAGCGCCGTTGATGCAGCCTGTGATGGCTCTCACTCAGTCGATCTTAGGGGAATAAGCTAACCCAACTCAGCAATGTGGCAAAAATGCGCTAGCCTAGAAGCACTGATGGCATCGGGGAATTTACCCCGCCGGCGATTGCTTTTGGCGTACCATTGGTATTCGCCGCTATAGTATTACTAAGATTCATTGGGATACACAAAGGCATGACCATCTCGGCGCAATTGCTGCAACGGGCAGATTTAATCGGTACACAGGTAATCACCCGTGATACTGGTCGGAAGTTAGGCGTCATTAATCAAGTTTGGGTCGATCCTGACCAACGGCAAGTGGTCGCCTTGGGAGTACGCAATACCCTCTTTACAGGGGAACAGCGCTATATTCTTTTAGACAGTATTCGCCAAATTGGTGATGTCATTCTTGTTGAGCACGATGACGATGTTACTGAGTCTCTCAATACCTACAACTACAGCACCCTAATTGATAGTGAGATAATCACCGAAACCGGTGAGGTGTTGGGCAAGGTACGGGGCTTTAAGTTTGACCCGGAAACGGGCGATATTACGAATTTGATTTTGGCCTCCATTGGCTTGCCTTGGATTCCAGCGCAACTCATTAGCACCTACGAGTTGCCCATTGAAGAAATTGTCAGCACAGGGCCTGATCGCATTATTGTCTTTGAGGGGGCTGAAACCCGCCTACGGCAATTGACTGTGGGACTTCTAGAACGGATCGGCTTGGGAGCACCCCCTTGGGAAAGTGATGAAGACGATTACTATCAACCGGTTACACCGAGCAGTAATCAATTGCCCTCTGGGGCGCGATCGCCCGTCTATCCGCCCCAACGCAGCCGCAGTGACTACGAAGCAGATTGGGAAGCGGCTCCCCGGCGTCGTCGCCGCCAACCCGAGTATGTGGAGTATCCAGAGGAGGAGTATGAGTACGAAGAGCGCCCCCGCTCGCGCCAAGTCAAACCCCCTGCTCAAGCGATGCCCATAGAACTGCCAGAATCTGAACCCACTGCCGATCCTTGGGAAGAGCAACAACCAATTCGCCTTGAGCAGCGGCAAAAGCAAGAGGAATACGATCACGAATAGTCTGGAATATTCCAAATGGCCTATACTCCACTGGCCACGGTACTTCAGCAATGGCAGCAGACTCCCGAATGGCGGCAGCGGCAGCAGTTCCTGCGTCTTTTGCAGCAGTGGTCACAGTTGGTAGGGGCGGTTGTTGCTGAGCACAGTGTACCGCTGGAACTCACAAGTCAGGGGGTTTTGCGGGTAGCAGTTGCCAATAGCACGTGGGCACAGCATCTAATGTTCTCGCGATCGCCCTTAATGGCCAAAATTCAGCAGACTTTGGGCATTGCCCTTAGGGATATTTGCTTTTCCTCTCGCCACTGGCGACCCCCATCCCCTGCAAATGCCACGGATGACACCTTACCGAAAGTAGGGAGCCTTCCCAGTCTGGCAGCAGCGGCCACCCCCCAAGAGGCCTTTAAGCGTTGGCAAGACCAAGTGCGTCGGCGATCGCGAGATTATCCTCTTTGTCCGCGCTGTCAATGTCCTACGCCCATTAAAGAGTTACAGCGCTGGGGGGTTTGCGGGCTGTGTTACACCCGCTCGGCCTAAATGCCAGAGCCATTGAGAAACTCCTCGATGGGGCGATCGCTGAGGCGGCAGGCTTGGCCTTGGGTGGATGGACAACCCCCTAGCAGCGAGGCGGGTACCCTTTCTTGTTTCTGCTGTTGTAATGTTTGCACCTGTTTCTCTAGGAGTTCAATGCGATCCAAGAGATAGCGAATGGCTTCCGCCTCAGAGTCAGGCAGTTGACCGTGTTCCAAGGGGGCAATTTTAGCACCTGCACGATAGACAATCCGCCCTGGAATGCCGACTACCGTACAATCGGAGGGAACATCTCGCAGCACCACAGACCCCGCGCCAATGCGTACATTGTCCCCAATGGTGAGGTTACCCAACACCTTTGCTCCTGCACCAACAACCACATTTTCACCAAGGGTGGGGTGCCGTTTTCCCGTTTCTTTACCGGTACCGCCTAGGGTCACCCCCTGATAAATCAAACAGTAATTACCCACAACCGCAGTTTCGCCAATGACAACCCCCATGCCGTGATCAATGAAAACGCCCTTGCCAATCGTTGCACCGGGGTGAATTTCAATGCCTGTGAGGATACGGGCTATGTGGGAAATCAAACGGGGAATAAAAGGAATGCCTCGGCGCCAGAGCCAGTGACTTAAACGGTGGAAAACAATGGCCTGAAGGCCAGGATAGCAAAAGATCACCTCTAGCCAGTTGCGGGCAGCAGGATCCCGCTCAAAGATAATTTGAAAATCCGCTTTGAGGGTGCTGAGCACACGCGGCTCCTTGGCAGTCATAGAACTTAAAGATCAGTTTTGATTTTAACGGATTTTGCCAAGGTCTCTCCAATCAGACCGTCAGAAGCCACCAAAGGAGAATGCTGCGGCTGCCGGCTGCGCTGGAGGCCATACTCAAGAGCCTCGGCCACTGCTTGGTAGGAGGCTTCAATGATATTGGCAGAGACGCCAACCGTTGCCCAGCGATCGCGCCCATTACTGGACTCCACCAGTACCCGTGTTTTGGCCGCCGTGCCGGCATGGCCATCCAAAATCCGCACTTTGTAATCCGTAAGGTGAAATTCGGCAATCTCTGGGTAGAACGACATCAACGCTTTGCGCAGCGCCTGATCCAAGGCCGAGACAGGACCATTGCCCTCCGCTGCTGTGAGCATCTCCTCACCATTCACTTCAACCTTGACCGTGGCCAAAGACCGGCTGCGAATTGTTGCCTCTAGTTGGCCTGAATCGGTGCGGCAAAAGACATCAAAGCCCTTGAGGGTAAAAGGTCGCCGGCGCTGTCCTAAAATCTCTTGAATCAGCAGTTCAAAACTGGCTTCCGCTGCTTCAAATTGATAACCTTCGCTTTCTAAGTGTTTAATCCGCTCCAAAATCGTTCGACTCAAGGGATGTTGCCGATCCAGCTCAAAGCCAAGTTCACTGGTTTTTGCCAAAATATTGCTAATGCCCGCCTGCTCGGAAATAATAATGCGGCGCTGATTTCCCACCAAATGCGGCTCAATATGCTCGTAGGTGCGGGGGTTGCGCTGCACAGCACTGACATGGATGCCCCCCTTGTGGGCAAAGGCCGACAGCCCCACGTAGGGCGCGTGCTCATCAGGGGCAAGGTTGACAATTTCACTGACATGGCGGCTTACTTCCGTCAGCGTGGCCAACTGTTCTAAACTGACACAGTCATAACCCAGTTTTAATTGCAGATTGGGAATGAGGGTACAGAGATTGGCGTTGCCACAGCGTTCACCGTAACCATTGAGAGTTCCCTGCACCATCCGCGCACCGCTTTGCACTGCCGCAAGGGCATTAGCCACTGCCGTCCCGGCATCGTTGTGGGTGTGAATTCCAAGACAATCAAGGCTGCCAAAGTGCGCCATTACCGCTGTGACTACTGCTTGAATTTGATGGGGCAGACAACCGCCATTGGTATCGCACAGAACTAGCCATTCTGCTCCAGCGGCCAAAGCTGTTTCTAGGGTTTGTAGGGCATAGTCTGGATTGGCGAGGTAGCCATCAAACCAGTGCTCGGCATCGTAGATCACTCGCCGTCCCTGGGATTTGAGGAACTGAATCGAGTCGGCAATCATGGCACAGTTTTCTGCCAATGTGGTCTTGAGACCCTCAGTGACGTGGAGATCCCAAGATTTGCCAAAAAGGGTCACCCAGCGGGTACCGGCTGCCAAGATTGGCTCGAACATCGGCTCTTCTGCGGCTTTGCGGCCGGGGCGGCGCGTGGCACAAAAGGCCACAATTTCTGCCTGCTGGAGGGGGGTTTCTTGCAACCGCCAAAAAAACTGCACATCCTTGGGATTGGCGCCGGGCCAACCCCCTTCGATAAAAGGAATTCCCAAGCGATCCAGTTGCTGGGCAATCCGCAGCTTATCTTCAAGGGACAGTGAAAGACCCTCCCGCTGGGCACCGTCGCGGAGCGTCGTATCGTACAGCCAAATTTTCACTGCGTTGACTCTCCCTGGGGATGCTCATAGTCATTAGCGTAGGCCTGCAGTAGAGAACTGACTTGGGAAAAGACTTCTTTGCTAGAGGTTTTGCCGAGGGGCGATCGCTCCGGGTGAAATTGTGGCCGCGCCATACTGTGATGAATGGCCTCTTGGACTTGGGTACGAATCAAGTCCATCAGTTCCTCTTCGGCTCGCTGGCGTTGATACTGTGCCCCCTCTTGGGTTGTGGCGTAGAGTGGGGGGAGGCGGTTAAGAGCGTAGGCAGCAATATCTCCTAAATCTAAGGCGCACTCTTGCTCCGCTTCAATGGCAGCAATGCGGGTAATTGCCTCGGTGAGCACCAATTCCTCCATGACGTTGATAAATTGTTTGCGGGGGACAGCCACCACTTGTCCCGTCAATAGAGCACCCATGAGGCGATCCAACGCCATGTAGTCTTCTACGGAGAGTTCTGTGGCTTTGTCACAAATGCGTCCTACTTCTGCTTCCTGCGTTGGTGTCAAATAGCCATTGCGCAGTGCTTGTTCAACGATCTCTTGAATCCCCATACGTATTTCCGCTGTGGTTGCTGTAGGGGCATTCCCCCACTCAAATTTAGTATATGCTGAGGAACTGCCAAGGATAGGGGCAATTTTGCATTTCCCTATGGCGGATAGGCGATCGCAAGGTTAGGTTTTGCCTTAGGGATAGCCAGATCGAGCTGTTTTTAAGTAAAAAATACCCTCAAGCCTCTGCAAGCCACCCGGGGAGAGCAGCGCATTCCCGATAGATACCTGATATTTGAGAAAAAAGTTGTGACAACAAGAATTATTGATAAATATTAACAAATCCGGCAAGGCTTTTATTACGTGTATAGCCCAGTGGTAAGATTAGTCATGAGAAATAGTAAAAGGCTAGCAGTCCTCCGCATCATTCCTCATTGTCAGTTCTTTTTTCTATATCTATATGGTTGTCTGGCTGTCGTCTTTTTTGCATGCTGTAGAGCCATTACTAGTACCGATTTGTTTTTGTTGTGCTTGGCTGCTGCTAGCACTCATGGCGTGGAGTGTGTGGCAATTTACCCAAGAGAGCTTGGCGATCGCCCACCGTCTGCATCAAATTCCCTGTGCTCACTGTCGTTTCTTCTCAGGTGACTATCGCCTCAAGTGCACCCTTCATCCAGAGTGGGCAGGAACTGAAACAGCCATTGAATGCCCTGACTATCATTGTCAGTAAGACACTAGAAATCCATTACCACATCTATTGGGTAGAGGGATGACACTACTCGCACAGTATCCACAATTGATTATTTCTACGGAAACCAGCACCTATATTATCCCTCTCACCGAAGGGAATTCATGGGTCATTGGTCGGGGTAAAGATTGCACAATTGTTCTGGCGGATCGCTGGTCTTCTCGGCGCCATGCCATGATTCAACGTCTTAATAATGACGACTATTATCTCATTGATTTGGGGAGTCGCAACGGCTGTGTCCTCAATGGCCAAATGATTCAGGTGCCAACCTTGCTCAAGACGGGGGATCGCTTTATTATCGGCAAAACAACCCTTGAATTTCGCACCGATGAAGCTGTTTCCACCACACCCCCGGCTGGTTCTGTTACCCTGCAGCCCACTATTCTTATCATTCAACCCCCCGGCATTCAAGTACAAATTTGGCAAGAACTGCTGCGCAGTCAGGGGTTGGAAGTTATTGTGGAGTCAGGGCAAATCAATAGCCGCCGCATTATTAGTGATGTTGTTACCGTGATGCAGCGCAACCCTGATCTGTTGCTCCTTGATTCGCAACTGGAAACCCCCGACATTGGCAACCTCTTGAATTGGATTAGAGCCACATATCCCCAGTTGCGTAGTTTCATCATTGACCGCTACAACAACCATATTTCGCCAATACAGCGACAATGGGCAATGGAGCATGGGGCAATTGATTGGCTCCCCGCTCTGCCGGATGAAAATCTCACCATGTTTGGCGCTGAAATTGCGGCTCAACTGCGGCGTATTCTCAAGGCCTTGGGGCGCCCTCAACTAGAGCAAGAGAAACTTGCAGTAGCCCTTTTGAACCTGCAATTGGCGACCAATGATGATTTGCCCTCCCAATTGCTCAGGGAGTATGTCAATCGTCCCCCCTATCTCCCTCAATAGTCGGCAGTTGATCCACCTGAAAATACTGGTGAAAGCGCTCAGTGACTTGGAGAATATAGGAGCGACTTTGATGATCTCGCCGCCGCTGAATCAACCCAAGGGCAAGCAGCTCTTGAATGTGCTGGTAAGCACTGGAACCCCGCAGTTCAATCACCTCTGATTGGCGAATCGACCCACGAAAAGCAATCAGGGCTAATGTCCGCTGTGCCCCAACCCCCAATTCAACAGGAACAAGGGACTGAACCAGTTCTTGAAAAGCGGACTTTAGTTGCAGGCTGTATTTGTTGTCCATTTGGACAATTTCAAGGGCAGTTTGGCGATGGGCATAGTCGTTGAGTAGCTCAATCAGTGCCAGTTCAACGGTCTCAGGGGCAGTGCCTGCTAAGGCTGCTAGTTCAGTCAGGGTTAGGGGCTGTGCCTTCAGGTATAGAATTGCCTCCACCCGCATTGTTAATTCACGTAGGTCGTTGTTCCCTTGCATAGGCTATTGCCAACGGAACAGGGCAGCTCCCCACGTTAAACCAGCACCAAAGCCAGCGGTGGCAATTAAGTCTCCGGATTGAATATGCCCCTGTTGAATTGGCGCTGCAAGGGCAAGGGGAATCGAGGCGGCGGAAGTATTGCCACACTGACCCACATTGCTAATCACTTTCTCTTGCGGAATGCCTAAACGCTCAGCCACAGCGTCGAGGATGCGCTGATTGGCCTGATGCAACACCAACCAGTCAATTTCCTCAACCGTACACCCAGCGCGGTGCAGGGCTTTTTCAATGACTTCGGGGACTTGGGTAACAGCAAAACGATAGACTTCACGGCCGTTCATGGCAATGGGAGCAAATCCTCCCTGGGCGATCGCCAGATTTTCCCCTAAGGTTTGGGGCGTCCCCGCAAAGGCAAGGGTCAGGTGCTCATTGAGGCGACCATCACTGCGCAGTTCAAAACTCAAAAGCTGATCCACATCACTGCTTTGCAACACCATCGCGCCGGCTCCATCGCCAAAGAGAATGCAGGTGCGGCGATCGCCCCAATCTACCCAGCGGGAGAGAATATCCCCACCAATGACCAAGGCACTGCGATAGGCACCTGTGCGCAAATACTGCGCCGCCGTCACCAGGGCAAAAAGAAAACCAGAACAGGCCGCTGTTAAGTCAAAGGCCACCGCATTCACCGCCCCAATGCGGGTTTGTACCAAGCAGGCAGTGCCAAAGAGATCATCGGGCGTCGAGGTAGCCAAGATGAGCAAATCTACTGCTGTGGGTTCTAGTCCGGCCATCTGTAAGGCTGCGCCCGCCGCTTCGCTGGCCAAATCCACAAGGCGCTGCTCAGGAGCCGCCACGTGACGCTCTTGAATGCCCGTACGGGATTGAATCCACTCATCGGAGGTATCCACGAGGGCACTGAGGTGGGCATTGGTCAAGCATTGGCTAGGCGTTGCCGCGCCCACGCCAGTAAATTTAACGCCCTGTAGAGTCACTCAGCCCGCTCCTCAACGGCAACGGTCTGCTGATAACAGGCCTGAATGCGCTCTGAAACACGATGATCCACTGCTTCCTTAGCTAAGCGAATCGCATTAAAAATCGAGGGTGCTTGGGAACTGCCGTGGCTAATGATACAGATACCATCTACCCCCAAAAGCAGCCCTCCCCCATGCTCGGCGTGATCAATACGTTGCTTAATTTTGCGGAGATTAGGACGCAGCAACGCTGTGCCCAGTTGCCCCCGCCAGCCCCGAGGTAGCTCTTCGCGGAGAATTTGTACCAGCACACTCCCTAAGGATTCGGCAAATTTGAGGAGAATGTTGCCGACAAAGCCATCACAAACCACAACATCAAATTGTCCTGACAGGACATCGCGACCTTCTGCATTGCCTAAAAAGGAGATTTGGCGATTTTGCTGCAGGAGTTGATGGGCTTTTAAGGCCAGATCATTGCCTTTGCAGTCCTCTTCACCAATGTTCAGCAGACCCACCTTGGGAGCTTCGACCTCTAGGACGTACTGGCTATAGATGGATCCCATCACTGCAAATTGCTCAAGGTATTTGGGGCGACAGTCCACATTGGCACCGACATCAAGAACGAGAACGGATTTACCGGGGATAAGAGTGGGTAAGACTGCACCAATGGCGGGGCGATCAATCCCAGGGAGGCGTCCTAAGCGCAATAGTGCCGCGGCCATGGCTGCCCCTGAGTGACCAGCAGAAACAACCGCATCAGCCGCCCCTGCTTTGACCAAGTCCATCGCTACGTTGATTGAGGCCTTGGGTTTCTTTCTGAGCGCGGTCAGGGGTTCTTCCCCCATTTCAACAACATCACTAGCTACAACAATTTGGGGTTTGGCTGTGGGGGCATGTTCATCGAGGTAGCGCTGAATGGGAACCGGATCACCCACAAGGAGAATATCGGCATCTAATTCTTCACTAGCTCTGAGGGCACCAGCAACAATTTCATCGGGAGCATAGTCACCCCCCATGGCATCCACAGCAATCCGTGCACGAGTCATTGGCTGAACTCTTACGAGAAAATCCTACAGAATTCTATCAGATGACAGCCCTCTTCCTGAGGATAGAAGCCACTGAATACTGCACAGACCGCTGTTGGACATCATTGTCGCGGGGCAGGCCGATGCACGAATCCCAAATCGTTTCCCGTGCCGTTATGAACATGGGCGAGTTGTTCATACTTGCGGGCATGCTGACGTAAATCGGCGGCCTCAGTGTCACTCACGTCACGCACCACTTTGGCGGGAATGCCGACAACCAAAGAGCGCGGCGGGACATCTTTGCTGACCACTGCCCCGGCGCCGACAATACTGCCAGTCCCAACTCGAACGCCATTGAGAATCACCGCCCCAATGCCAATCAAGCAGCCGTCTTCAACGGTTGCCCCATGAATGACCGCGCGATGTCCAACGGTCACTTCTTCACCGAGGATCGTGGGTTGCCCCGGATCGCCATGGAGGATGGCACCATCTTGAACATTGGTGTGGGCGCCAATCTCGATGTACTCTACATCACCGCGTAAAACGGTGCCATACCAAATGCTACAACCCTCACGGAGGCGGACATCACCAACAAGCGTGGCATTGGGGGCAATAAAGGCAGCGCGATCGCTGGCAACGGGTGGCCAAAACGCACTAGGGGCAGTGATTACCATAAGAAATTTATCCTCAGCATCAAACATCTAAGCGACAATTTCCAAGCTCAGCACTGAAATCAATTTAAGGATTCGGGGGATTTGGTGTTGTTGGTGCCGGTGCGGGCGTGACGGCTTCGGGAGTAGGCGGCAAGGCTTCTTCTTGGAGGGGACGCCGTTCGGGCACTGGTAAGTGGAAAAAGATTGCAGCCATTGCAGCTAAGCTAGCAGCACCAATACCTAAGGGCATTAGTTGTTTGCGCAAAGGCACAGCAGGGGCGATCGCCTGCCGCGGGAGAAAATGGAATATCGGTGTCAGAGTAGGTAGCGTTTGGCTATCACTACAAAATTGATCCAGCGCCTCCACTAAATCCGCCAGTTGCAACCACGTGAGACGAACCTCTAGGGTTTCCCCTGCTTCATCGTTGGTTGGTGATTTTGAATTCTCTTCGGAAGAGGTTTGCAACAGCTTACGGGGAATATGGAGCGATACTTGATTAGTGGCTTCGAGCTCCACGCGAATCGGGTAGTGGGGCGATCGCCGCAACTTGACACCACTCAACCACGTTTGTGCCGCCGCTGGCACACTATTGAGTAAAGCCACAAGAAAGTCTTTGCCCCCTTTGAGCCGTTGATTCTGGCCGATAATCTCCCATTCACAAAGTGTGACAATATCCAACTGTTCTGCCCCAGCTTGACCACTGAGTCCTTCAATGCGCAGTGTGCAATTGGGCAATGAATACTGGCGTTGCAGCAGCATTAGCTCACTTCTCCGTCAAATAAGCTAAACCAAAGGCGCTCCATACCCTTTGTGCCTGCGCAGAGCAGGAGCTGTGCCAACAACTTCAGACCCAACTCATTGAGGGCTTGGTTATTTTTGTAGAGAAAGAGGCTCGATCGCTGGAGGTTCATACGTTTGCGAAAGTGGCGGCGGAAGCGATCCAAATACTCCGCCAATGGGGCATAGGTTTCCGGAGGCAAATTTTGTGCTTGCAATTGATCCAACACCAAAAGTAAATGCCGCAAGATAGCTGTCTGCCGCCGTGCTACTTGCACAACCACTGCGGTGATTGCCTTTGTTTCTGCCAAGGGCAAGGGAGTACGCTGGGTAACTTGGCGAAAAGGATTAGTGCAGCGAATTTGCCAAAATACGACCCGATTGGGAATCATCACTTGCAGTTGCAGCTCCTGCAACACTTGAAGCATCAATTCAGAGGCATGCAAATCAACGCACTCTAGGGCAAGCAGCAATAGATCCAACTGCCAGCGTGCCCGCCGAGGACAGACACTGACCCCTTGGGGGTTGGGCAGTGCTGCCAACATCGGCGGCAATAGCTCAACTTCAGGAAATTCAACTGTTGCTGGCATTGGATTTGCCGTTTCCATAGGCCCTAGAATGCTCACTATACAGTAATCGTGACAGGGGTCATACTGAGATACAGCCCTTTTCACCAAGATGGAACCCGCTCAACACCGTGACCACTTGTCCGGGAGAGCATACCACCCACCCTAATGTTCTCCATCTTCCAGCAAAAGGCCATCAGCCTAGATCATCTTAGCTGTTTCTCTGATGACGACCGCTGCCTATCTCTATGTTGCCCGCTACGCTGATTTTTAGCTAATTGGCGGGAAGCCCCGCGCTCTCCCGAAGGAAAATCTTGCTGCTCAATGTACTGCTCCACCACTGGCGATGAAGTAGGACTGATTCCCCAGCAGCGACTTCCCATCGTGTTCACCCGCAGCCTGCGACTCGAGACAGACTTCAGGTTGTGAATGAACTTGGGCAGCACCAAAACAGGATGTAGATGTGGCCGGCCTCACCGTTGACCTCTGTTAGCTCAGCAGTTTTCTGGATTAGCGTAACGCTTAATCCAGAAAATGAACACTTTGCGGCAATATTTTGGGGTCAAAAACGTGAGCTTAGGGCATCGGCTCACTATAAAATGTAAAGGTCGAAAGATTGGAGAAGCCCGCCCTTGACGCGAAGCGTGAAGGTCGGGAGTGTGTTACAAACGCAAGCTAGACTTGAAAGGCTGTCATGAATCAAGATATTCCACCCCCAGAGACCTATGTGGTGCTTGGGCGAGCTCATTGTTTTGCCTAGGTCGAAGACAAGCTCCAGCCGGTAGCGGTGATTGAGCCGTATTGCTCTATGGCTTGCCCACTTCCTACAGTGAAGCCCATGCCCTCACCTACGGTACAGTCCAAGACTTAGAACAGGTGCAGCAGCAATTTCCCCCCAGTGCCCATTTGTGTGATGACTATGGCGATCGCCTAGCAGCAGCAGCATGCACCTTATGCACCTATATTACCCATCCCCAAAGTACCCGTCATATTCCCCTTGGCGAAACCTACCGCAACTTTAATACCTCCACAAAACGCAAACGGGTGCTCAATTGCGCGCGTATTGTTACCATTGCAGATAATGTCAAACAACACGCCTATACTCACCCAGTTCTCTAACGAGTTGTCCTGATTCACTAAAGGAATGACCATGGTCAGTGAAGTACAGCCTACCCCCGCAGCATCCCTTGACGCACCTCCTGAAAATGCGGTTGAAATTATTGAAACTGTTATTTCTAGTCTCCACCAGGGGGACACCCCCCTCGTTGGCCAAACAGACAGTGGCAAAATTTGGATGTTTCGCTATGGCAGTGCCGAGGTCTTTGTGCAATTGGGTGGCCAAACAGAGGAGGACTTTCTCACGATTTGGTCACCAGTGCTACCTTTGCCCGTCACGGATGAATTAGGACTCTATCGTAAGCTCCTGACGTTGAACTGGCTCACTACCCTTGAGGCGCACTTTGCCATTGCTGAAGAACAAGTCCAAGTGGTGGCCACTCGCACCCTGAGGGGCATCACTGCCTGTGAAATTTCTCGCCTAATTACGATTGTGGCGACATTAGCTGATGACTACGATGACGTCCTTAGAGCTGAATTCAAGGGCTAATTAGGGCTTTCATATCCCGTACGGCTTGTACCATGCCCACAAGAACAGCACGGCTGATAATTGTGTGGCCAATATTAAGTTCTTCAATGCCGTCAAGGCGGGCGATCGCCCCAACATTGGCATAGGTCAGACCATGACCCGCATTCACCCGTAACCCTAGTGCTTTAGCGTGCTGTACCCCCTGAGCCAAAATTGCTAATTCCCGCTGTTGCGCTGCTTCTCCCTGAGCTTCGGCATAGCGACCGGTATGCAGTTCAATAAATTGAGCTGTGGTTTTAGCAGCAGTTTCCAGTTGGGCAGGATCCGCATCAATAAATAAACTCACGGGAATTCCAGCCCCCTGCAGCGTCTGCACCACTTGGGTCAAGGATTCCTGCTGACCCACCACATCTAGCCCCCCTTCGGTGGTGACTTCTTCGCGGCGCTCGGGTACCAATGTCACGTAATCGGGTCGAATGTTCAGGGCAATGGCAACCATTTCGGGAGTGGCAGCCATCTCTAGGTTCAAGTGGGTGCGTACCGTTTGCCGCAGGAGCCGTACATCTCGCTCTTGAATATGGCGACGATCTTCGCGCAAATGGACGGTAATGCCATCGGCTCCCCCCAGTTCTGCTAAAACGGCTGCAGCTATGGGATCGGGTTCAACCGTGCGCCGGGCTTGGCGAATCGTTGCCACATGATCAATGTTGACCCCTAGGGTTGCCACTGCGATCGCTCCTTGTCTGAATAGAAGCTCAACCTTTCGGATAATACACCAAGATCAGGCTCCATGTCGGTTATCCAATCGATCCGTTGGCAACTTTTTGAACCAGCCGATAGACTAACCCCCTAGGAGAGACAAGACAGTTGCCAATGACTTGGCGAGTACCCCGACGGCGGACTTTTAGCTGGTTTTATCCTTGGCAAGGTGTAGATTGGCTGCTGCTGGGGGTTGCTTGGGCAACGACTTTCATTGCCATTACATTAACGATGCTCTACTGAGCTAATACGTCCGGCAGTTGGATTATCTGGATGCTTTCCCCTTTGGTAGCGGCGATCCTCATTGCTCTGCCTCTACCCTACCAATTGAATATCCCTATCTAGTTGGTATGGACACTGGCGATGGAAGTCGTCGCTTGGCGAAGTTTGCCCTTGGGCTGGGTCGGCAGCTTAGGGGGACTGGTGCTCAATCTAGGAGGGGCTGGTTTAGGGCAACTGCTTTGGAGCGTGCTCAAAGATTATCAGAAAACTCGTATTCTCATGTTTCTTGACCCCGATAAGGATCCCCTCGGGGCTGGCTACCACTTGATTCAATCGCGGATTACCATTGGTGCCAGTGGCCTCTGGGGGCGGAGCATTTTTCAAGGAACTCAGACCTAGTTGGGGTTTATTCCAAAACAGCATACGGACTTTATTTTTTCAGTGATTGCCGAAGAGACGGGGTTCGTTGGCAGTTTAGTTCTCCTGTGCTTTTTTTGGTTAAGTCGGTCTATTTGCCATGATCCTGTTTCAAGCAATGGTGAATATTTATGACGATTGGCCTCCTTCCTGTGACAGGAATGCCACTCCCCTTAGTCAGTTATGGTCGCTCAGCCATGCTTGCGACCTATCTTGGCTTAGGTATGGTGCTCTCAGTGGCGAATTATCGCCCGCGATCGCGCTCCTAACCTAAGGCCTAGCGTCTAGCGTCCTAGTTTATTGGGAATACCTTCACAGCCACCGGGAATCGTTTCTCGGGAACGGCTACCACCCCAAGCACAGCAATAGTAGCGCTGTTCTTCGGAGAGGTTCTTGACATTGGTAAAGTTGACATCCTCAACCACCGCACCTGTCTGCGCCCCAGTGCGAAAATTCGGAGGATTCAGGCGATCGCGAGGACTGGCTTGTTCGGCAGTACCATAAAACAAGCGGGTACGACTGAGATCGGCACTGGTCAAATCCGCTCCCTGCAAAATTGCCCCTGCCAGATTTGCCCGAGTTAAATTGCAGTTGCGAAAGATTGTTCCCGTTAAGTTAGCATCACTTAATTCTGTCCAGCGCAGATCCGTACCACTGAGATCGGCTCCCGCTAGCATACTGCCAAGGTTAATCACCCGCACCCCATACTCAATGTCTTCTTCGTAACCACCAAGACCATCAAAAATTGCCCGTCCTAGCCGGCGATCGCGCTTTAGGGGAGTCAGTAACTTTGCCCCCGACAAAAAGCGAATGATTTTGGCTTTGCCTTCGGCATCCAGTCCCCCCAAAATAGCAGCTGTGCGTCCCTCAGCGATTGCTCGCTCCGGCGGCCAATCCTCTAATAATCCTTCATCGTCAAGGATGAGATCGGCAATCCCTTGAAAATAACTGTCAATTGTTTGCTGTTGGGTAATGCGGTTTTGTTGCGTGGTCAAATCCCGCGAGATCACATACTGTCGCCAAGCCACATAGGCCGCCAAGAGCGCCACTAAAATTTGCCCTAGGGCACCGAAGCCCTCAGCCAGTGCCCCCACCGCATCCCAATTTGTGCCTTGAAACCGTCCTCGGATCCAGTCCATGGCGCCGGTCATGGCAATGAGCGCCACCACCGTCAAACTCAGACCTAAGGAGGCCAAAATGAACTGCCGCTGCTGTTCCGTCAGATCCTCCGTAAACCAATGGTAAGTGGCAGTCCAGACAAGGGGGAAACTCAGTGCCCCCAGCCCTAGAGCCGCCACCACACCCACCGCATCCCAATCGAGTCCCCACGCCACCAAGACGGTGACCATAGCGATCGGCATCAACACTGAACGTAGGGACTGCCAACCGGTGCGCCAACGACTGCGGGCTGCCAATACTTTACTGAGGCGGAAAGCTGCCGCTGCTTGGTTTTCACGGAGGGTCATTTTGTCTTCGCCCATCAGGATTTGGCCTTACAGTTTGGGAATTAAACCAATCATACAAATCTTTTTCCTAGGGCAGAACCGGCTCAAAACAGTAAAGCCAGTATTATCCATAACCTGCCTCTTTCCCCCTTAGGAGAAGGCTGTACAATAATTCATAAAGTTTTCAGAAAACATTTTGGGAGGTTATAGGTATGGATTGGCGTGTCCTGATTGTCCTGTTACCTGTCCTATTAGCTGCGGTCTGGGCAGTTCGCAATATTCTGCCCTATGCAGTCAAGCAGGTTCAAAATCTCCTGCAAAAAGCAAAAGCAGCTTAGGACTGTGTTCTTAGATATTTTTTGGACAAGTTCTCCCCAACCGATCAGCCAGAGTCTTTCCGCTGGTTTTACTTTGGGGAGACTTTTTTATAATGGGGATATATTGTTAATTTTTGTAAATTAGTTTTCAGGTTACTGCCATGCCCTCCCTTGAACAGCTTGCCCATCAACTGGAAAGTCCCAATTCCCGCGATCGCCTGCTGGCGCTAGCCGCCCTACGGGATGTCCCCTCTGCGGATGCTGTACCCCTCATTAAAAAAGTCCTTTGGGACGAAAATCTCCAGATTCGCTCAATGGCGGTGTTTGCCCTTGGGGTTAAATCCACACCTGAGTGCTTTGACATCTTAGTCCATTTGCTCGAAACGGAACCAGACTACGGCATTCGTGCCGATGCCGCCGGAGCGTTGGGCTATCTTGAAGACGAACGTGCCTTTGAACCTCTGGTGCGCGCCTTCTATGAAGACACCGATTGGCTGGTGCGCTTTAGTGCCGCTGTGGCGCTGGGCAATCTCAAGGATCCCCGCGCGGTGGAGGTGTTGCGATCGGCGCTGAAAAGTCAGGAAGTCGTGATGCTCCAAGGGGCGATTGCCGCGCTGGGTGAAATTGGCGATCCTAGCGTTGTGGAGGATATTTTGCCTTTTGTGACCGCAGAGGATTGGTTGGTACGCCAACGCCTTGCTGAAGCTCTAGGTAACCTACCTAGTCCGAAAACTCAGGCCGCTCTGGAGTATCTAGCTAAAGACGATCATCCCCATGTGGCGACAGCAGCTCAGATTTCCTTGCAACGTTTGCAAGAACGACGTCAGTCTGAAGTTCAGGGCACCGGCAATTAAGCTCAATCTTTTTTGCCTACTGCGGTTTCTGCCATAACTCTCTACACTGGAAAGGAAGGCGCGGCATCGGCAGTAACCTATCTCTATGTCTATCCGAATTAAATTTCTTCCCTACCTCGTGGCAGTGCTCATCGGGGTGATTGGTGCAATTATTCTTTCACAAATACATTTTACGCTCTGGTGGGAGCCAGATCTGCTGACTCAACCACCGCCGATTGTCGAAGCAGAACCAGAAATCACAACTGTTCAGCCCTTACCCACTCCCCAGCCTCCGGCCAACCCGCAACCGAATGGTCTGCGCATTAGTAATCAAACGGCCTTTCCAGTGCGCGTGGTGTTGCTTGCTGCTCGCGATCGCGCCCATCCCGATAAAGGTGCAGTGCATTGGGACTTTGCTCCTATGGAAGGTAATATTAAGGGATTACTATTAACGCTGCCCGAAGGTAAGCTCACCCTGCAGCCAGGGGATATTGTCTTGGCATTTACCCTCGATGGTTCTAAACGCTACTGGGGACCCTATGTCATTGGTGAAAATAGTGAACTGCAGCGCGATCGCCAAACACAGGAATGGCAGTTGATCCTGCGCCCCTAGGGAGCTTCGCCCTGCGCAATAAGACAGCCCTTTTCCCGAGGAAGGAGAACATGCTTAAATCGGTGAAGGCTAACATGGGTAAAGATTGCATCCCCTATGTCTGCAGAAAAGGGCTGTAACCTCCCTCTTTATCGAGGGGCTATTAAGACCGAAGATGGATTGACAATCTAGACAATCTAGTGGTGAGCTTTCGCAACCGCCTTAGTGCTGTGGTGATTCTCCTCTTGGGAAGTGGGGCGGGGTTGAATGACGCCATAACCCCCATGATTGCGTTCATAGACCACGTTGATTTCTCCTGTATCGCGATTGCGGAAGACATAGAAGTCGTGATCCACCATTTCGAGGTGCTCAAGGGCTTCTTGAATGGTCATCGGCGGCATAGCAAAGTATTTCATGCGCACCACTTGCTCGGGCAGTTGTGGGGTGCGATCGCCCACCAAGTCTGTCACCACTGCGGGCTCCACCACACTATTAGTATCTTTCGCACGGGACTTATCTTGCCGTTTTTCTTTGAGTTTACGGAGCTTGCGCGCAATTTTGTCGGCAACAAGGTCAATACTGGCGTAGAGATTTTCACTGCTTTCTTCAGCGCGAATCACTGAGCCATTGACAAATAGGGTCACTTCCGCAGTTTGTTGAGGAGCTGTACTGCGGTTCCGAGCCACGGCAAGATGCACATCAACTTCGTTAATTACATTCTGGAAATGATTAGTGGCTCGCTCAATTTTTTGATTCACATAGCTGCGAATGCCATCCGTAATATCAATGTTTTTACCGTGAATCACTAGCCTCATAGGGTTGCCTCCCCTGAGCAAAAAACAGATAGATCTAAGGCTGATCTATTTCCACCCTAGCACTTTCGTATCGGGGATTACAGGACATCCTGAGGCTCTTCACCTTTATTCGTGTTCTGTGATAATTCTTATCCTCTAGCCCTTGACAATTTGGCATCCCCTATGAAAGCTGCTCTCGGTTGGCATTGTGCTTTGGGGATCATCCCCTACCGCCATGCTTGGCGCTGGCAACAGCAACTGGTGGCGGAGCGCTGTCAGAATCCCACCGCCCCAGATGTCCTGCTCACCCTTGAGCACCCCCCCATCTATACCCTTGGTCAGGGGGCAACCACGGCTCATGTTCACTTTGATCCTGTAGCCACAGGCCTTGAGGTACTGCGTACTGAACGGGGAGGCGATGTCACCTACCACTGCCCCGGCCAATTGGTGGCCTACCCAATTTTGAATTTACGCCGCCATCGCTGCGATCTGCATTGGTATCTCCACCAGTTGGAGGAAGTCGTGATTCAAACCCTTGGGCACTATGGCATTAAAGGGGAACGCGTTGCTGGCCTCACGGGTGTTTGGGTGGAGGGGTACAAGGTGGCCGCCATTGGGATCAAGGTGACCCGCTGGATTACCTTCCATGGCATTGCCCTCAATGTAGTGAACGATCTCAAGGGCTTTGGTCGCATTGTCCCCTGTGGCATTGGCGATCGCCCCGTGGGGAACTTACAACAGTTTTATACCGATATTGATCTAGAGGATGTACGCCAGCAGTTTGTTGCTGCCTTTGGCCGTGTTTTTGCTCTCGAATTTGTCCCTAAAGTCCTTGCCCATCTCCTGATCCCCGTTTCTAGTTGACAAACTTTAATCTTTATTTCAGGAATCAGCTGTTATGAATTGGCAACTTTCGGGGCACAATTTAAGTCTAAGTAGATCAGGATACAGGCCAACTCCCTTTCACCTGCTAGGCTAACGCTATATAAACCTCAGCTTTATTAGTGCGGGTCGTCATCTTCTTCTCCGTAAACCTTTTATTTGCATTCTTCCTTGCCAAATACTGTTTAGAATCTGTGCTGCTATGATGAACTCCGCTTCCAAAGCTCCATCCCCTACCCCCACAGTGAGCACCGACATGGTGCGCACGTACCTACAGGAAATTGGGCGCGTGCCGCTGCTGACCCACGAACAGGAAATTATTTTGGGTAAACAGGTACAGCAAATGATGGCACTGCGGGAAAAACGCGAGGCTCTAGCCAAGCAATTGGGACGCGAACCAACTTCTGAAGAGTGGGCCGCAGCCTGCAATCTCACGCCAACGGAACTGCGCAATTTCCTCAAGCGGGGTGAGCGCGCCAAACAAAAGATGATTGAGGCCAATCTGCGCCTTGTCGTTTCAGTGGCCAAGAAGTATCAAAAGCGTAATCTTGAATTGCTGGACTTGGTGCAAGAGGGCACCCTCGGCCTCGAACGCGGTGTGGAAAAGTTTGATCCCACCCGAGGCTACAAATTCTCGACCTATGCCTACTGGTGGATTCGTCAGGCAATTACGCGGGCGATCGCCCAACAGGCGCGGACAATTCGCCTGCCCATCCACATCACCGAAAAGCTGAACAAGATCAAACGCACCCAGCGCGAACTTGCGCAAAAACTGGGACGCAGTGCGACCCCTGCTGAGGTGGCAGCCGCACTAGAACTGGAACCCGAGCAAATCCGTGAATACCTGACCCTTGCTCGCCAACCCGTTTCCCTTGATCTGCGCGTGGGGGACAATCAGGACACTGAACTCGGCGAACTCCTTGAGGATGACAGTCTTTCGCCAGAGCAATTTACTACAGTAGAGTCTCTCCGGGATGATGTCAACCTTTGGCTGGCGGAACTCACCCCACAACAACGGCAAGTACTCATTCTGCGCTACGGGTTGGGGGATGGCCAAGAGCTGTCCCTTGCCAAGGTGGGCGAGCAACTCAATCTCAGCCGTGAACGGGTACGGCAACTGGAGCGGCAAGCCCTCGATCACCTGCGGCGGCGACGCCAGCAAATGTATGAATACTTGGCTAGCTAAGGCGTAAATCGAGCACCCCCATCCGGAGGCTATTTCGGCGAGGTCTATTGCTCAGTAAGGAGCATTCCCCAAGCGGTTTTGCCCTCCGGATTTCAGGGGGGCGATCAAGCATTGACGAAAAATAGCGTAGAGCCTCCGGTTGAAGGGCAGGCTGAGTTTATGCAGCTATGCAGCCGTGGTGTGGGTCATTGATGTAGTCCAGCACCTATGGTTTGGGGCGACGGTGGATGCACTAGACAGTTTTAGTCCTGTGGGCTGTACGGTGGCACCGGGATTGGACTTTCGCGATTTTAATTAGTTTGAATTAGGCAATCGCCGGCTGCTCCAAGTCCAGTTTCCCCAACAGCAGAACTTGATTGAACGCTTGACGTTCTAAACATTAAAGAGTGTCCGCAAACGGCGACGAATCCACTGCAGGGGAGGCAAGCTTTTGATGTCTTGGGAGTTGACTAGGCCGAGTTCTTGCAATACCTGTTGCCGCATTGCTAGCTCATGGGCAATATCTTCCGCTAATTCGGGTTGAGCTTGTAGGAGTCGTTGTACTGCTGAGCGATGTACCACAAATAGAACTGTTTCTTCTAAGGCCCGCACGGTAGCCGATCGCGGCATCCCCGTCAGTACGGCAATTTCACCAAAAAACTCTCCTTTATAGAGGGTTGCTAAAATCTGATTCAGGTGCTCCGAACGAACTTCCACGGCTCCCTCAAGGATGATGTAAAAAGCATCCCCCGGATCTCCCTCACAGCAGATAATTTCCCCGATACTATAAAATTGGCGATTGCCCAACTCGATGAGCATTTGCAATTCCGCATTGGAGCAGCGGGAAAAACAACTGATATTGCGCAATAAATCAGCAAGGGAGGGTTCCGCTTTGGCTATTTCTGCAGGCATGGGCTCAGTCCCTGTTGTCGTTTCGGGTGCACTGGCTACAGAACGATGGTAATAGTGCGCTAAGGAGCGCAGTTCCCCCAAGTCGCGCAACCGCAGATCTAACTGAGGGAAAGGAACTTCAATTTGCCGCTGCCGTAACTCCTGCTCAATGAGAAAATAGAGGGCACTTTTAATGGGCTCGGAATCTTGGGGGCGGTTAATCCACACCAGCAATTCAAAAAGATAGGCACTTTCGCCAAAGCCGCGAAACCAGACACTGGGGGGTGGCGTCAGCAGGACGCGGGGATCCTGACGGGCAGCACTGAGGAGCGCCTCGGTTACAAGCACTGTATCGCTGCCGTAGGCAACACTCACAGGGATATGGATGCGGCTATCGGGGCTACCGTAACTCCAGTTAACAACGTTCTTTTCAATAAAGCGGTTGTTGGGGACAATGACGTACTGGCTGTCATTGGTGCGGATAATCGTGGCACGAATTGAGATTTTTTCCACGGTGCCTAGGAGACCATCCACTTCAATAAAGTCGCCGACTTTAATTGGGTGTTCTAAAAGAATGGCTAAGCCACTAATAAAGTTACTGGCTAGGGTTTGTAAACCAAAACCAAAGCCGATCCCCAAGACCCCCGCCAACACCGTGAGGGAACTGAGGTCAATGCCGGCAGTTTGCAAAACGATGATAAAACCAATAAAACTCAAGCTATAGCTCACTACACGGGTAATGGTTTCTTGGCTGCCACGATCCACCCGTAACTGGGCAAGAATCCGAGTTTTGAGCCACTCACTGACCCAGCGGGAGGTAAAAATCACCACTAGGGATAAAAAGAGAATTAAAAAGACAAAGTTCAGCGTGATTTTAGTGCGCCCCAACTCCATAAAGGGAGTGTTAAACACCACTGCCACCCGCTGGAGCAGAAACTGAATTGTGCTGCCAATGCGCTCATGCCAAGGGGAAAGACTTTGAACAGATTGGAGAATCCAAGATAAAACGAGGGACCAGAGTAAAATTCGCAGTGTCAGGCGCAATAGACTAGCGGCGAGGGAGAGCCATGGCTGGGATTGTTGGCCAGCTTTTGGGCTAAGCCGTTGTTGCAGTTGATAAATCCCCAGTTTCAGAAGCAGCCAATCGATGAGGATGGCAATGCCAACAATGCCAACAATTTGAGCCGCTTCGATCAACGCGACCCGCAGCCGTTGAGTTCGCGTCAGTTGCGCCACTAAAAGACTTGCGGGGGCTGCTGCTAAAAATAGATTGAGGTATTTGATCATGATGCCAAGGATTGTGCACGAGCGGCTTTAATGACTGCCACCACCTCGCTATGTTTCCCATCTAGTGCCCAGACAAGTGCTGTCCAAGAATTTTGATCTTTGGCGTTAAGATCCGCCCCTGCGGCGATCAGTTGTTGAACTGTAGCTGTTTGTCCCTTCGCTGCTGCGGCCATTAGGGGGGTTAGACCAAAGGTGGTCTGGGCGTTAACATTGGCACCTGCTGCCAGTAGCTTCTCCACAATGGCCGTGTGCCCACCCCCTGCGGCGGCCATTAAGGGGGTCCATCCCTCACTATCCCCTTGGTTGACATCGACGCCTGCGGCAATTAGAGCTGCCACAATGTCTGTATGTCCTAATTCTGCAGCTAGGGCTAGAGCCTCTGCCTTGATCTCGGCACCGCTGGCGATCGCCTGTTGAACAGCGGTTAGATCTCCTTGTTCAATAGCGGTTTCAATTGCTGTCGTGCCCTGCATCATTGTCTGTAGCCTGCCTCCAATGAAAAAAAGATCATCTATCTGCGTTAAAATGAGGTCTGCATTGAATTCAGGTCCCATGCCATGGATATTATCACGCTCGGTTGGGTAGGCGTTCTCAGTGTCTTTACGCTTTCGATTGCCTTTGTGGTCTGGGGTCGCCACGGTATGTAGCCACCTAAAGCTGGGCTAATGACGGTTTCATTGGCAGATCTTCTAGTTCTAGTGGCCTTGCTGCTGTTGATTGTCGTGACCGGCGGCATTGGCTATCTCACGTTTGCTGAGTGGCGCGATCGCCGGCGCCTGCAAGCGGAGCAAAAACAGCAACGACGGGGGCGCAAACGTTAATGGTTGCTCCTTTATCTCTGTTGGGCGATCGCCTCCTCAGTGCCCTGCAAACGGCTCTGCCCCTAGAGGCCTATCCGCAGCCACTACTGCTGCCGGCCAGTCAAGCCAAATTTGGCGACTATCAATCCAATGTATGCCTGAGCCTCGCCAAGCAGGTGGGCAAAGCGCCGCGGGAACTTGCCCAAGAAGTGGTGGCACATCTTAACGTTGACGATATTTGCCAGCCCGTTGAAATTGCAGGACCGGGCTTTCTCAATTTTCGTCTCCAGCCAGCCTTTTTGGCGCGCAGTCTGCAACACGCTCTGGGGAGCGATCGCTTGGGTATCCCCAAGAGCCAAAAACCACGACGGGTAGTGGTTGATTTTTCCAGCCCCAACATTGCCAAGGAAATGCACGTGGGTCACCTGCGCTCCACGATTATTGGTGACTGCATTGCCCGCATTCTTGAATTTCAAGGACATGATGTCCTACGGCTGAACCATGTGGGGGACTGGGGGACACAGTTTGGCATGCTCATCGCCTACCTTGACGAAGTGTATCCCGACGCTCTCACCACTGCCAATGCCCTTGATTTGGGAGACTTGGTAACCTTTTACAAACAGGCCAAACAGCGCTTTGACAGCGACCCTGAGTTTCAGCAAAAAGCCCGCCGGCAAGTGGTGGCGCTGCAGCAGGGAGACGAACACAGCCGCCGCGCTTGGCAACTTTTGTGTGAGCAATCCCGCCGCGAGTTCCAAAAGATCTACGATCTGCTGGATATTCAACTCACCGAGCGCGGGGAATCCTTCTACAATCCCTTGTTGCCCGCAGTGATTGAGGATCTAGCGGCTGTTGGCCTCCTAATAGAAGATCAAGGGGCAAAAGTCGTCTTCCTTGAGGGTTTCACAAACAAAGAGGGACAGCCCCAACCCTTGATTGTGCAGAAATCCGACGGTGGCTATAACTACGCAACCACAGATTTAGCAGCACTGCGCTATCGCATTGAAAAAGATCAGGCGGACTGGATTATTTACGTCACCGATGTTGGGCAGTCCACCCACTTTGCCCAAGTGTTTCAAGTGGCGCAGCGCGCGGGTTGGGTGCCTTCCCATGTAACGCTAACCCATGTCCCCTTTGGCTTGGTTTTAGGGGAAGATGGCAAACGCTTGAAAACCCGTTCCGGGGAAACAATTCGACTCATGGATTTGTTGACGGAGGCGATCGCCCGCAGTCGCACGGATTTGGAACAACGCCTTGCCGCTGAAGGGCGCAGCGAGTCCCCTGAATTTATAGACACTGTAGCCCAAACCATTGGCATCGCCGCTGTCAAGTACGCGGATCTCAGCCAAAACCGCAACAGCAACTATGTCTTTAGCTACGACAAGATGCTCTCCCTGCAGGGAAACACAGCTCCCTACCTGCTCTATGCCTATGTCCGTGTTCAGGGACTCACCCGCCGCGGCGAAATTGATTGGGCTACCCTTGCGGCAGATACTCCCCTACTTTTAGAGGATGAAACTGAGCAACGGCTTGCCAAGCACCTTGTGCAACTAGAGGAAACCCTTGAGCTGGTGAGCGCCGAGCTATTGCCCAACCGCCTCTGCCAATACCTGTTTGAACTAAGCCAGCTTTTCAACCAGTTCTACGATCGCTGTCCTATCCTCTCGGCTGCTGAGCCAACGAAACACTCCCGTCTAACCCTCGCCTATCTCACTGCGCAAACGCTGAAGCTGGGGCTATCCCTCCTAGGGATTCGGGTTTTGGATCGGATTTAGAGCCTCCCCGCTATACTGGGGCACAGTACCCCTATTGCTTCTGGGATTTTCTAGAGAGTGAGAGGCCTATTCTCCAATCTATTACTTGGGGTCATTTTTCTACTGATCTGGCCGCATTTCTTCCTGATGCAGTTTTATTTTTGGCTATTTCGCCGCGAGTTGCCCAACAGCCTAGAACTGGGAGGGTTGTTTATCATGCAGGTAATAGCAGCGGGAACGGGTCTCGGTTTTCTGGTTAGTCTCGCTGTTGGGTTGATGCTATTACCGTGGCTGCGGCCAGAGATGGGTCAGGGATGGCGCTGGTTAACCGCAGTGGGGATTTATGTCCTCAATTCCTTGCTTTGCTTTGAACTGGGCTATCGCTGGGGTCAGCGGGAAGCAAAGCGTTAATGGCATGAGGCGATGCCTTAAGGTTTAGCCCTGCGCCAATGCAAACAGGCTTTGTGTTGAGTGTGTTCTCTCTATAGGAAAAGGACTGTAATATACATTGGTTGTTTATGCGGTTGCGGCAGCGCAATGATTAAAAATGATGTCTGGATTCGAGCCATGGCCACCCAAGGCATGATTCAGCCCTTTGAACCCACCCTTGTGCGGCGCGTGGCGGAGCAGCCGGTGATTAGTTTTGGTCTTTCCTCCTACGGTTACGATATTCGCCTTAGCCCTAAGGAGTTTCGTATCTTTCGCCATGTGCCGGGAACAGTCGTGGATCCGAAAAACTTTAACCCAGCAAATTTGGAGTCTGTGCCGCTGCATGAGGATGCCAATGGTGCTTTTTTCATTTTGCCCGCCCATTCCTATGGCCTTGGGGTAGCTCTAGAACGCCTACAGGTACCGGAAAATGTCACGGTTCTGTGTATTGGTAAAAGCTCCTATGCCCGCGCAGGGATTATTGCCAACTTGACACCGGCAGAAGCGGGCTGGCGTGGCCATCTGACGTTGGAATTCTCCAATTCATCTAGTGCTGACTGTCGCATCTACGCCAATGAGGGGGTCGTGCAGTTACTCTTTTTTGAGGGCGAACCCTGCGATGTAAATTATGAAACACGGCGGGGCAAATACCAAGATCAGCCGGAGGCGGTTACATTGGCACGAGTTTGAGTCAGTTGCTGCAATAGTCGCTGGGGGCCGCAGTGTCCCCATTGGTAGCCCTGCTGAAGGTAGGGATGCAGTCGGCGGCGAATTTGTTGATAGCCCCAGAAGATCACTCCCCCCTGTAGGAAGACCGTGGTATTTATTCCCCAGAGTTCACTGCCGAAGGTCAAGCCCTGCCAACTGGAGAGATAAATTGCCGCATACCACAACAAAACAAACTGACTCAGACTCGCAAAGGCTGGTAGGGGAAAGGGCACGGCATAGGCTTGGCAGGCTTTGCGGATATAGGCAAGGGTACTGATCATCGCCAGTACTACATCGAAAAATCCCTCCGGCAGCAGCAGGCTAGCCACCATCTGTGCGGCTAACCAAGACCATGCCGACGTGTCTTGAGTGCCAAGAGCCGCTCCTAGGCTCTGTTCAACTTGACTGGCTTGGTGGAGAATTCGCAGGGCACGCGCTTGGGGGGCCTCCTGTTGCAGCCATTGGTGTAGCCACTGCTGTAGTTCTGGGATTCCCTGACCCGTGGTGCTGCTCACAGCAATACCTTCCGCCCTTGGTGGGTAGAGATCCGCCTTGGTGAAAATAAGTTTGTAGGGAATGCCAAGGGTGTTTAGGCGATCGCGGGCTTGGCATTCGACAGGGGTGAGATTTTCTTGGGTGACAAAAAGGACAAGATCGGCCGTCTCAACGGCTCTCCATGCCATGTCTTCCCGGTTGCTACCGGCCACTTCGTCAAGACCGGGAGTGTCCGTCAGATCAACGACTTGATTCTGACAGTGCCAGCGAACCGTTCGCGGCCATTGAGTCGTACCATGAATGGCGCCCACGGGAAAAATGGCGTCACCATAGAGGGCATTCAAAAGGGCGGACTTGCCCCGGCTCACTTGACCAAGGACAACAATGTGCCATGCCCTGTGGTGGAGGCGATCGCGCAGTTCATAAAGGGATTGCCATTGAGCACTCCATTGCGGATGGTGTGTCTGATGCCAGGCGATCAGCTCCTCTAGGCATTTGGCCGTTACATCTAGGATGGGGAGGCTACTCACGGCGGAAGAGCGACCAGTTAGAGGCCACCACTAAAGCAACAGCAGCAATGAGAACCACCGGTAATGGAATTACCCACTGTCGGAGGTGCAATACGGCTTCAGTGAGTAGGAAGAGGATGATAAAGCTGGCGATCGCAATCTCCATAGGCTAGGGGCGGCGAGTCGGTTCTGCTAAAAAAAAGGCCTTTTGACCATTGGGCAGGGTGGCATTGCTAAATGTCTGTACCCGTGCTAAGCGGTCGCGCCCCCCCAGCACTGCACCCACTAGCTGCGCCCCCACAAGAATCGCGCGATCCAAACGGGTGATCAGCAAACTTGCCCCTGTAAGGTTGGCATTTGTCAGATTGGCTTTTGTCAGATCCGCGTTATTGAGAATAGCGCCGCTGAGGTTGGCACGGCTGAGGTTGGTGCCGCGTAAATTAGCCGCATTGAGGTTTGCCCCCCGCAGATCGGCGCCTTCAAGATGCCAACTCCGTAGGCGGGCATAGCTGAGATCACAGTTGGGGCAGTTGCCCGTGCGGCGTAGTTGTTCTAAATGGGCGGGATTAGCAGCCCAAGCAGGCGCACTGACTAGGAGTAGGAAAAGGACAGGAGCAACCTTAGCAATCATTGCACTCTCTCAACGGCGTCTATATCGGACATCCTAACCTAGGCAGGCTGCACCAGATTTTCCAGACCATCCACCACCTTGGCCGAGAGAATCTTATCCCCCTGGCGCAATTGTCGCAGGGTTTCTTCCCCCTCTACCACATAGCCAAAGACAGCATAGCGACCATCTAAAAGATTTAGCCCTGCGGGCGTCAGTTCAGGTTCAAAGAGCAGAAAGAAAAATTGGGAGGAGCCGCCATTGGGATCGTCATTGGGACGGGCCAAGGCAACGGTGCCATAGGCAGAAAAGGGAAGCACGGGGTGTTCTAAGTAACGCCCCGCATCTTCAAGGGTGATGCCATAGAGGGGATATTTGTCACCCTCAACCAGAATTTCAAGGGGAATGGCGCGGTACTGTTTGGTTTTTGGGTCAATGAAACCCACCTCTGGCCCCGGTGGATCCCCTGCTTGCAGCACATAGGATTCCTCAGCCCGGGTAAAGGGCAAACCATCGTAGAAGTGGCGTTGCACCAAGTCCACAAAGTTGCCAGCAGTCAGAGGAGCGCTGTAACCATCCACAACAATCGTGAGGTTGCCCTTGGTGGTTTCCATTTCCACAGTAGCACGACCAAGCAATTGCGGCAGGTTTTCATAGCCCTTGGGCGGTGTGTAGCTAAAGTGTTGTACCATCATGGCCTCCAAGTCCCCCACCTTGTCGAGGGCGGCTGCTTTGGCGGGCAAGAGTTGGTTGCGATCTCTGGCTTTGGCAGCTTCTTGGAGCGTCTCAAGGGCGGTCTCTAACTCCGTCAACAGGGCTTTGGCTGCTTCTTGCTTCTCCGCAGGGATGCTGTTGAGGAGTTCAGCGGCGCGATCGCGAACAATGGCTTTAGCTTTGCTGACATTGTTGGCAATTTTTGACCACTGCTTGCCCCGTACCCAAAAAGAAATTTGTTCTAGATCCCTTTGCAGTTCTCGTACCGTTGGATTGTCAATTGGTAAGGCCCAACGAAGCAGTGCTTTGGGATCGGTAATGGCATTCCCCTGGGGCAAGGCAGCAATTAACGGCTGTTCAACGGGCAGCGCGATCGCCAAGGGCGGCAGCAGGAATGTGCCCAACCAGAAAAGGAGTATCACCAGAGGCACTAGCCAGCGTTTGCGTTGTTTCACCGTTGCTTCCCATGACTGTCTCTCCTCAGTGTATCGGACAGGGCGATCGCCCTCCAAGGGGGGCTTTTCATTTTTCTTTCATTTTCTCGGGCATTCTATGATAGGCTGAAAATTATGAAATGATTATGAAAGATCGCCAATTGTGCGGGGTCTGAGTTGGTTACTGGTGGGAGTTCTCCTGTTGGGGGCGTGTACAGCCCCTGCTCCGCAGAATCGCCCAGCAACCCGTCCAACTCAAACCAACAGGGATGAACGCCCCTTAGTCCTGACCACGTTTACAGTGCTTGCGGATATGGCGCAGCAGGTGGCGGGCGATCGCCTGCGGGTGGAGTCACTAATTAAACCGGGAACCGAAGTCCACAGCTATGAATTTACCCCCAGTGACCTCGTGCGAGGACAGGAGGCTGCCCTCATTTTAGAAAATGGCCTTGGCCTGGAACGCTGGGGCGATCGCTTCTACAACAGTCTGCCCAATGTTCCCCGCATTACGCTCACAGAAGGCATTACCCCCATTCCTATTCAAGAGGATGCCTACCGCGGTCAAGCCAATCCCCATGCGTGGATGTCGCCCCAAAATGCCTTGATCTATGTTGAGAACATTCGCAAAGCCCTAACAGCCCTAGATCCCGCCGGCGCCGAGACCTATGCCGCCAACGCCGCAGCCTACAAAGCCCAAATTCGTGCCCTAGATCAAGAGCTACGGCAGGCCCTTGCTGCCCTCCCCGCCAACAAACGCTACATCGTCACCTGTGAAGGTGCTTTTTCCTATCTTGCGCGGGACTACGACCTGAAGGAAGTGTACCTTTGGCCCCTAAATGCCGATCAGGAGGGAACGCCACGACAGATGACGCGGGTGATTGACATTGTGCGCCGGCAACAGATTCCCGCTGTCTTTTGCGAAAGTACCGTCAATCCAGGTTCTCAACAACAAGTGGCACGGGAGTCTGGGGCGACATTTGCTGGCATTTTCTACGTGGATTCCTTATCTCCCCCTGAGGGCAATGCCCCCACCTACCTTGACCTACTTAGGTACAACCTCAACACCCTTATTAACGGTCTCACCGGGAGGACAGCCTCATGATTTCTAGCCCTGCCATTGATTTAGCAGATGTAACGGTGGCCTATCATCGCCATCTCGCCCTCCATGGAGCAACCCTGCAACTGCCCGCAGGTACGATCTGTGGGGTGGTGGGCATGAATGGTGCGGGCAAATCAACCCTTTTCAAGGCAATCATGGGGTTTGTCAAGCCTATCCGAGGTCAGGTGCGCATTCATGGATTACCCCGACAACAGGTGCAACGGCAGTCCCTTGTGGCCTATGTGCCCCAAAGTGAAGACGTAGATTGGCAGTTCCCTCTGCGGGTTTGGGATGTGGTGATGATGGGGCGCTATGGCAAGATGAATTGGTTGCGCCAACCGCGAGTGCGAGATTGCCAGCGGGTACGCGAAAGCCTAGAGCAAGTGGAACTGTGGCCCTTGCGGCATCGCCAAATTGGCGAACTCTCCGGCGGCCAAAAGAAACGGATGTTCCTTGCCCGTGCCTTTGCCCAAGAAGCCCAAGTTTTGCTGTTGGATGAACCCTTTGCGAGCGTGGATGTGAAAACGGAGAAACTGATGATTGATCTCCTCCTAGCGGAGCGGGAGAAAGGGCACACGATTCTCATTTCCACCCACGATCTCTCCTCGATTACTACCTTCTGCGATCAGGTGGTGCTGGTAAACCGCAGCATCTTGGCCTATGGCCGCACTAGTGAGGTGTTTACGCCTGAAAATCTTGCCCGCGCCTTCGAGGGATCCCTGAGGATCCCCCGCCGCTGTGACTAACCCCGACGAATTGGTGTGCCACAGGGATAGGTGGCTACAGGCACTTCAATGGGCAGCTCTTTCACCTTGTGCTGAAGTTGCGCTTGCAGATAGAGTTGCTGCAGGCGTTCCACCATTTCCTGCCGACGATCGTAGAGTCGTTTGTGGGGACGGGGTTGACAGCGATTGAGGCAGTAAGCAGTGAGAATAGGCAGAGCAATCGTGCTATCGGTATAGCAGACTACGGTATCCCGCAGCCCTTGGGGATCCACCTTGCCCCAACTGACAGCTTCACTGGGTACGGCTCCGGAGAGGCCACCTGTATCCGGACGGGCATCGGTAATCTGAATAAAGTAATCGTGCCCCCGTTCCTCTAGCCCCAAGACTTCGTGGATTTGCGGCTGAGTTTGCAGCAGGAAGTTTTTCGGACTCCCCCCACCAATAATTAGAGCGGCACTCTTACCCTTTCCCTCGGCGGCTTCGCGGGCAAAGTAGGCAATGGCGGCGGTTTCGTTGACATCAATGGCGGGGTCAATGATTAGTTTCGAGCCTTCAAGGGCGATCGCCGCCACATTCATGCCAATGGAACTATCGCCGGGGGACGAAGTGTAAATGGGCACGCCACATTCATAGGCCGTTGCCAGTAAACAGGAATGGGTTTGCCCCCGCTGTATTTCTAGTTCCCGAACATAGCGCCCTAGGTGGTAGTGAAACTCAGCGGTGCCCATGCGGCGTTGGAACGTTTCGCTGCGCAGCACCTGCCGCAAAAAGGCATCGGTTTCAAGGAGCACATCGTAGTCAAAGATAATGTCATAGATGCGGATTTTGCTTTCCTTGCGCAGTTGCACATCATCCACAAAAGGATGCGCTGCGTAGAGATCCATGCCGAGGGCATAGTGAATATCGTGGTAGAGATTTGCCCCGGTGCTAATGATGTAATCGACAAATCCAGCCCGCACTAAAGGCGCCAAGGCTGAAATACCCAACCCCGTGGGGGTCATCGCCCCTGAGAGGCTGAGGCCAACCGTCACCTGTGGCTGGAAGACCCGTTGGCTCAGCAGTTGGCAAATTTCCCGCAAGCGTGCCGAGTTGTAAGCCGTAAAGTATTTATCAACAAGTTCTGTTAAGCTAATGTTGTCGGGAATGGGTACAGGAGTAATGGGAGTAGCAAATGCAGACATTGGTCGTTCCTCGCAAGCTAATTCCACAGCAGTTAGAGCCGCTCAGGCAGGAACGTTCCTAACCAGGGCATGACCTAACCCGCTGAAGGGTGTTGAATTGGTTTGAGTTGTTAAAAACTTGAAGTGCAGTAACAGTGACTAACACGCTCAACACTTCTGATCGACCCAGTTCACACAGGGGTGAACACTTGCAGGCCGATCAGCTCATACTCGGTCCTTCGCAATTATCCACAACCGAGAGTGCAGGGATGGCTGCCCGCCGCTGGCGCAACCCCATTTCGAGATACCAAGTGGTGATGTTGGGATAGCCCATCAACGTCAATTGTTTCACTGTTGACAAGTCCCATGCCCTTACATTACGAGATTACTATAACACTTCATTACCGAATTTGCCGTGCCCGTTGCCTATTATGCCTTTGCTGCTTGTTTCAGCGTCTTCCTCATTCTCTACCTTTTGCGGGGAATCGGTTGGCTGACAATGCTGCCGGGGGGAATTTTCTTGATCCTCGCCATTGCCAGTTGGTTTACAGGGCTTTGGTCGGTTTTCACATTCTTGAAACAGCGTTACTAGCCCCTTGATACTCTTGCTCTATGAAGCCACCGCCAGTTGGGGGGATCCTAAGGACAGCAGTGGCAGGGGTACAGTTGTTGACGCGGTTGGCAATAGGGCGGTGCGAAACTGGGGGGAGCTACCATGCCAAAACTCAGCCATAAAGGCAGTGGCATTGTTGGTCAGGACATTGACCACAGGATGTAGGCCAAAAAACATACCACCAAAGGTGACGGCCAAATTTGGCAGAGAAATCAAGGCTACATTTTGATAGGTGCGCTCTAGGGCATCGCGGGCAATGGCGATTCCACGGCCAAGGGCGAACCAGTCCCCATCCAAAAGAATGACCATTTTGGCATTGGGGGCAAAGGTGGAGGGCTGCCAACGAATTGGTAACCATGTGGGTTCAGGACAGGAGCACGTTTCACCAAAGCTCATCCAGCCCACTCGCCGCTGGTTAGCCATGAGGTAGGCCTGAAGATCAGCAAGGCGATCGCTGGTGAGATCCGTCGTGCCCTCAATAGACATGCCTTGATCTTGCAGCAGATAGATGTGAAGGCCAAGCTGTCGCAATTGCTGGATCAATAGTTGTGCCTGTTGGCGCTGGGGCAGACCCTCACGACCGTCAATTACCAAGCTGTCTATTTGCGCTAGGTGCTCTAACGTCCCAGCAGTGGGTAAATATACCCCCTGTTGCACAGCAAAGACCTGTGCCGAGAGCATTACCGTCCGCAGCGACAGTTGCACACCACTGCCAAAGTCAAATTGTAGGGGGGCGATCGCCGGCTCGTAGGCACCGGTAGCTAGCCAGAGAACACCACTAAGGGCAAGGGTTGGCAGCACTGCTTGGCGGGCAAATTCCCCCTGTTGGTGGGCAAGGGCACTGTCATAGACCGGTTCAGTGTGCAGCAAATCCGTAATTAAACCAAGGCGCGTTTGCCAACCAGTGCGCCTCACGAGCAGTTGAACTTGTCCTGTGAGAATTTGAGAGCCGGCATAGAGGGAATCGCTGGGGCGGCAGACCCTTACCTGTCGGGAGGCTTCAAAATGCGCAGGCTCCACTTCCGCTAACCCGGCAACAATGCCACCATCTGCAGGCACAACATCCCCCGGCTGCAACCACAGCAAATCTCCTGCTTGCAACTCCTGACTTTCGATCGTGAAGGAGTGGCCTTGACGTTCCACCGTCAGGTGTTCATAGTGCGCCATTAAGACACTGGGATAGACGTGCAACTGCTGTCGTCGCCGGCGATCGCGCACATCTGCCCGTGCCCCAACCAGAGTGGTTTTCAATGCAGGCGCTAAGACTTGGCCATTGACAGTATGCAGTGCCATCCAGAGGCTATCGAGCAAATCCACATTGGGGGGATGCCCCTGACTCATCTGCTGTCCCACCCGCCGAAACCAAGGCCAAGCACTGGCCAAGACCGCTGCCCCGACAACCGCGAAGGGCAATTCCAAGGGCACACTGAGGAGTGAGACCCCCAAAGCCACCAAGGGCAGGCCCAAGCGTTCCCAATCGGTTTCAAGGCGAGCATCGGCCTCTACTTGGGCTTCGTAGTCTTCAAGGGCGATCGCGTCCGCAGGAGCCGCACTCTCGGGCAAGGGCTGCGGCATGGCCACCCTCGCTTGTTCAAAACACTGATTCAACTGCTCATAGACCACCGCTTCATCCAACAAATGGGGTTGATACTGCACCACCACTGTTGCCGCCTGAGGGTTAAGACGCACCCGCTCAACAATCGCCAAAGACTCCAGTAACTGCACCAATAACTCCCCATAGGCGGGATCTCGCTGCACACGCGGCACGCGAAAGCGAACCCGTCCTGTTGTGGTATGAACAATTTGCTGTGCCATGGCAACCTGACAAATTAAAGTCATAACGACTATGCTTTGGGAGGCAACATTATCTAGAGGACTCCACCATGCTATCCAAGTGTGCAGGGCAACGTGTTCCCCTAGCAACTTTTCGCGCCCGTGAAAGCAATCAATGGGTCAACGTGACCACCCACTCAACTCCGGCTATATTGATGGCAAATACATCGGGGGTTCCGAGGCACTAGCGGAATACCTAGCTACCCATTGTTAAGGATTTTCACTAATCCAGCGGCAGGCAAGGATTTCACCCAAAATGGAGAATGAACTGCCTGCCCTCTGCAGATGATGACTAAACCACACTTTTGGATACGCTTTTTCCTAGGCTTGTTGTTGTCTTTTTTACTGGTTGTCGGGCAAGCGCAGTTGCCTTTAATTGCTCAAGAAGTTGAGACGACCGCAGCTGCAACTGAGATGACGGAATATCCAGTCACACTTGATGGTGAAGTCCTGTTTGAGGTACGCCAAGGTATTGGCTCTTTTACAGCAGAGGAGCGAGCAGCAGCGATTCAACGCCGTATTCTCCAAGTGGCAGAGGATGAGGACATTCCCGTTAACAGCATTACAATTAAAAGAGTTGGCAATCGCGACAATGTTACCGTTGTTCAAGGGAACCGTCCTCTAATCACCATTACAAAAGCGGATGCAGATGGTCGCCTCCAAAGTCAAGAAGAGGTGGCGATTGAACTGACCCAACGTATTCGCGAAGCCATTACCCGTTATCGCCAAGATCGTGTTCCTCAAAATCTTCTCAAAAATACTGTTTTCGCCATTCTGACCACGATTCTCATCTTTATCCTCTGCTCGGTTATCCTTCGCATCTCAGGCAAGGTTTTCCCACCGCTGCATCGCTGGGGTGCAGAGCGTATTCCGGGCTTGCGCTTGCAAAATTTTGAGATTATTTCTCGGGAAATGGTTGAGCTTTGGCTATGGCGGGTTTTGCAATTTGCCCGTCTGGCACTACTGTTGTTTATCCTCTATCTGTACTTGACGTTCGTTTTCAATCTTTTTCCATGGACGCGCACGTTTGGTAAAAATTTCCTCAATCACTTCCTTGGTTCTATTGAATTTATTCTCACCAGTATTGGCAACTATCTGCCCAATGTGGTGGCGATCGCCATCATTGTTGCCATGACCTACTACATCTCAAAGGGGGTGCGGGCTATTTTTAGCGCAATCGAAAGCGAACGCCTTGTTATTCCCGGTTTTTATACCGACTGGGCAAATCCCACCTACAATCTACTGCAAATTTTAATCATTGCCTTGGCGGCAGTCGTTGTCTTTCCTTACTTACCCGGCTTTGACTCCCCAGCCTTCCGAGGTATTTCTGTATTTTTAGGGATTCTCTTTTCCTTAGGCTCCACTTCAGCGATCGCCAACGTGGTCGGCGGTGTAATCCTGATTTATACCCGCTCTTTTCAGGTGGGTGATCTAATTCAAATCGGCGATGTTACGGGGATTGTGGTACAAAAAACACTCTTTGTCACCCGCATTTGTACCTTTAATCATCAAGTGATTACAGTGCCCAACTCTTCACTCCTCAACAGCACGGTGATCAATTACGCTGTCGCTATTCGGGAAATGGGTCAGCCATTGATTCTCCAAACTACGGTTACCCTTGGCTACGATGTCCCTTGGCGCGATGTTTATGCGGTCATGATTGAGGCGGGTCGCCGCACCACCAACATCCTCGATGAGCCTCCCCCCTTTGTATTACAAACTGCCCTTAATGATTACCATATTGCCTACGAACTCAATGTCTACACCCGTAACTGGAAGGAGCTGCGCTATACCATTTCTGAATTACATCAAAATCTTCAAGATACTTGCAATGAAGCGGGTATTGAAATCATGTCACCAACCTACTTGGCGCTGCGGGATGGCAACACCAGCACAATTCCTAGGAACTACTTGGGAGATGACTATCTACCGCCCGGATTGCGCATTACCCTACCGAAATAGCACCGGATCCTGGTTAGCCTAGGTTTAGGCAATCTTTGGAGCGACACAGCATGAGTCTTCTTGGTAATATCATTTGGCTGATTTTTGGGGGCTTCCTGACAGGTGTGGGCTATATCATTGGCGGCCTAACACTCTGCCTCACGATCATTGGCATTCCCTTTGGGATTAAAGCCATGCAACTCGGTTGGAGTACCCTCTTTCCCTTTGGCAAGCAAATTGTTGAAGTGCCCAATGCCAACAGCCCTCTAACAATGATCTTTAATATTCTTTGGCTTTTGGTGGTAGGCTGGGGAATTGCCCTTAACCATTTGATTTGGGGTTTGATCTTGGCAATTACAATTATTGGTTTACCCTTTGCCCGTCAGCACTTTAAGCTAATGATTTTGGGGTTGCTGCCCTTTGGCCGCCGGTTAGAGTGATGTTTAGGGGGCAGGGGCTGGCAGCCCCCTAAGTTAACTGCACTATAGCTAAAAATTACTTGAGGATGCCAAAGTAGTAAGCAGCAACTAAGAAGTTAATGGCCAGTAGCAGGACTGCCCAAAAGGTACGGAACGCATAGGTGGGTTTTGCGGATTTTGTTGCCATAGTCAACATCCTTTTGCTGGACAAGGGCACCCCTATTATACGCTACGGCGATCGCCTTCTACGAATAGGTGTAACAACATGATATACTACAGTCATCTCGGGCAAGGCGGGAAGCCTTGAGCCTGAACCAATTAAAAAACAATTCGTCGCTTCCAAAGGGGCGAAAGATTGCTAGAGTATATTTCTAGGGCCGCTGATTCGTTATAGGAATTTTGGCTTATGTCGAGTGCATTGTCTGTTACCGATGCCACCTTTGAAGAAGAAGTATTAAATAGTGATATTCCTGTATTGGTGGATTTCTGGGCACCCTGGTGTGGGCCGTGCCGCATGGTGGCGCCCGTTGTGGATGAGATCGCCAATGAATATCAAGGCAGAGTTAAGGTCGTCAAGGTCAACACCGACGAAAACTCCAAGGTGGCGACCGACTTCGGCATTCGCAGCATCCCGACACTGATGATTTTCAAGGGTGGCCAAAAGGTGGATATTTTAGTGGGTGCCGTGCCAAAAACAAAAATTGAAGCCACGCTTCAGCAGTTTCTCTAGGGTGAATTTGCCACTGCTGCTATGGTTCCTGTTGAGTCAGCGATCGTCATCTATGTCAATGGCACTCCTCACACCTTGAGGCGATCGCTCACAATTCCTGAACTTTGTGATCTCCTCAACATCCATCCCCGCCTTGTTGCCATTGAATACAATGGTGAAATTTTACATCGGCAGTTCTGGGAAACTACCTCTGTGCAGGCGGGCGATCGCTTGGAAATTGTAACCATTGTCGGTGGTGGCTAATGCGCTGGTGGCGATGGCCGCTGATTGCGCTGCTGGTTTTGTTCTGCATCCTCAGCCTTGGAAACTGTGCTGGCCTGATGAGGCCGCGCAGTAACCAGTTGGTTACCGCTGTCACCTCAGACCCGAAAACCTTTAACTATGCCCTGAGTCAGGAATCTCCCAATGTCTTTGGTTACCTCTACACAGGGCTAGTTCAAGAAAATGGCCTCACGGGTGAACTGGAGCCTGCCCTAGCTGAGTCTTGGGAAGTTAAGCCAGAAACCCGCGAAATTATCTTTCAACTCAAGCCAAATCTAAAGTGGTCAGACGGGGCGCCCCTCACCAGTGAAGACGTGGTCTTCACCTACAACCAGATTTATTTCAATCCAGAAATTCCCACGAGTAGTCGTGATATTCTCCGCATTGGCCAGAAAGGGCTGCTGCCTGAAGTTACTGCTCAAGGCGATCGCCAAGTAACATTTAAGCTACCAGAACCCTTTGCACCGTTTCTACGCAATACTGGATTGCCCATTTTGCCTGCTCATGTTTTGCGAGAAGCTGTGCAGCAGCGGGATAGCCAAGGACGGTTAAAGTTTTTGTCAATGTGGGGCACAGACACAGACCCTCGGCAAATTGTCGGCAACGGTCCTTTTGTTATGGATCGCTATGTGAATAGCCAGCGGCTGATTTTTCGGCGCAATCCTTTCTACTGGCGATCGCCCCTGCCCCACCTTGAACGCTTTATTTGGCAAATTGTTGAATCCACCGACACCGCCATGCTGCAATTTCGCTCAGGGGGTTTGGATTTATTTGCCGTCACCCCTGAGATGTTTTCCCTGCTAAAGCAAGAAGAGAAGCGGGGCCAGTTTAGGATCTACAACAGTGGTCCGAGTGCCAACACCCTTTTTTTGTGCTTCAATCTGAATCGCGGTCGCCGCAATGGCAAGCCCCTAGTGGATCCGCTAAAGTCCGAGTGGTTTAACGATGTGCGGTTTCGTCGGGCAGTGGCCTATGCCCTCGATCGCCAGCGGATGATCAACAATATCTACCAAGGTCTAGGGGCTCCCCAACATTCCACTATTCCAGTCCAAAGCCCCTTTTACTTCTCCCCAGAGCAGGGGCTGCCCACCTACAGTTACGACGTAGCCAAAGCTAAGGCATTACTGCAAGAGGCAGGTTTCCGCTACGACAATCAAGGACGCCTCTTTGACGCTCAAGGGAATCGTGTCCGTTTTTCCCTGATAACTAATGCGGGCAACAAAATCCGTGAGGCGATTGCGACGCAAATTCAGCAGGACTTAGGGGCGATCGGCATGCAGGTGGATTTGCAGTTTTTGGCCTTTGGCACGCTTGTGGATCGCCTCTCCAACTCCCTAGAATGGGAAGCCCATATTCTTGGTTTTACAGGCGGTGGCAATGAACCCAACAGCGGTGCCAATATCTGGCGGGTGGATGGCCTGTTGCATACGTTCAATCAGCAACCGTCACCGAATCAACCGCCGCTTACGGGTCGGGTTGTTGCTGACTGGGAGCAGCGAATTAGTGATCTTTACATCCAAGGGGCTCAAGAGTTGGACTTAGAACGGCGCAAGCAAATCTACGCCGAAGCGCAACAACTTGCTCAGGAATATCTCCCCTTTATCTACTTGGTCAATCCCCTCTCCCTAACCGCCTTTCGCAATCATGTGGTGGGGGCCAATCCTACGGCGCTGGGGGGTGCCCTGTGGAACCTCGATGAACTTAAAGTGCAAATGGCAGCAGATTAGACTTCTTCAGACTCCGTTGGAAGTTCAGTCGGCTTGTTTTCTGTGGCCAACTGTACTTTGGCCTGTTGCCAGAGGGCTTCGAGTTCCTCTAGGGTGTAGGTTTCAAGGGGGCGATCAATGGCCGCTTCAATGCACTCCAAGCGCTGAATAAAGCGTTGGTAGGTCTGCTGTAGGGCATTGACAGGATCCAGTTGGCACCAGCGGGCAAGGTTAATCACACTAAAGAGTAAATCCCCCAGTTCCGCAGTTTGTTGCTCTGCATTTCCCTGCAGGAGTGCTTCTTGAAACTCCGCTAGCTCCTCATAAAATTTCTCCCATGCACCACTAATGGTTGGCCAATCTAAACCAGCACGACTGGCTCGCTCACCAATTTTCATACCCGCCATTAGGGGTGGCAGGGTACGGGCATAGCGTTGCAGCTTTTGACTGAGCGGGACAGGTTCCTCGCTGCCTTTTTCAGCGGCTTTGATCTGTTCCCATTGGGCGCGCACCTCTTGAGGGGTGCTCAGGTTGACGTCGCCAAATACATGGGGATGACGGCGGATGAGTTTATCGGTAATTCCTTGAATGACCTGGGCAAGGGTAAACTGATCGGCTTCCTGGGCCAGTTGACTCTGGAGAACCACTTGCAGCAGCAGATCCCCCAACTCTTCAGCGATCGCTCCGGCTTTCCCCTCTTGCAGCGCATGTACCACTTCGTAGGCTTCCTCCAGAACGTAGGGAATGAGGGTAGTGGCCGTTTGCTGTAAATCCCAGGGACAGCCTCGCTCAGGATGGCGCAGTTCGCGCACTACATCAATTAAGCGCTGAAATTGCACCAGGGCTTCTGGCATAGGGGGTGGCACATAGAGCTGTAGCGGGCAGGTTGCCTCCGTCAGTTCTGCCAATTCCCCAAGGGTCAGGCTCGTACTGTGGTGTTCTGCGTCAATGAGTGTCAAGGGTGTCTCCAAAGGCCAGTGGTGGCGGAGGTGTTGTACCAAGCGATGGGCGATCGCCAGCGTCGGAATTGCTGTAATCAAGCCGCCCTGAGGTAAGTCTGTTGCCTCTGCCAAGACAGTTGCCGCTGACAAAACAGTTAGGGGCATAGCCATAGGAGAAATCACTAGACGCTGGATTAGGGTTGTTTGCTTATCATCGCCAATTTTCTGACGTGAATGCTAGGGGCTTCCCTGCTTTGTCTGCAATCCGCCGCCTTTAGAGGAAAGATTTAAACTAAGTGTAACGAAACGTTTCTTTAGGTTAATCATGGCAGATTTTCTGTTGCGAGCGACGGCTGCGGCCGAGGGTATCCGTGCCGTGGGTGTGATTACCACTCAACTAACTGAAGAAGCCCGCAAACGCCACCAACTCTCCTACGTTGCCACGGCTGCGTTGGGACGGACAATGGCCGCTGGCTTAATTCTCGCCTCTAGTTTCAAACAGCCCCAAGCACGCGTCAATGTGCGCATTCAAGGCAATGGTCCTTTAGGAACGGTTTTTGCTGATGCCGGCGCCGATGGCACGGTTCGCGGCTATGTACAGTATCCCAGTGTTGAACTTCCCCCCAATGCTAAGGGCAAACTCGATGTGGGGGCGGCGGTTGGCCACCAAGGCTATCTCTACGTCATCCATGATCTGGGCTACGGCTATCCCTACTCCAGCACCGTGGAACTGGTCTCTGGAGAAGTTGCAGAAGATGTCACCTACTACCTTGCTACCTCAGAGCAAACCCCCTCAGCTCTGATGTTGGGTGTTTTTGTGGAAGAGGCTGGAGTGACTGCCGCCGGAGGGCTCATGTTGCAGGTGCTGCCTAAAGCTGCCAATGATGAACACCTCATTGCGACTCTTGAAGAACGGGTGGCCAATCTCAAGGGCTTTACACCGCTGCTCCAGGCAGGGCGAACCCTGCCGGACATCTTTCAGGAACTGCTGGGGGATATGGATCTGCAAATTCTTCCCCAGCGGCAAATGGTGCGGTTCCACTGTGGCTGTTCCCAAGAACGGATGCTAGCGGCACTCAAGCTCCTAGGGGTGGCAGAATTAAAGGATATCCTAGCCACAGAGGCGAAGGCAGAAGCCACCTGTCAGTTCTGTAATACTGTCTATTGGGCGGATCAGCCGATGTTGGAGCAGTTGATTGCGGAGTTGGCCACTGCCTCAGTCTAGCCGTTGCATCTGAGGAGTTTGCGTCATGTCCAGTGTGGTTGCGACTGCCCAACCCCCTTTGCAGTTTCTACCTCAACGATTTAGCTATCCTGTTTGGTGGACAGTGGCGCAACTCCTGCCCTTTTATATCCGCTATGGCTTGGGTCTGAAGCGGGTTGAAGGGGTAAATGTGGAAACCCTTGCCCACTATTATGAGCAGTTTCAGCTAGGCAAGGTACGACTCCTCATTGCCTTTCGGCATCCCTGTACAGATGATCCTTTGGTGATGGGCTACTTGATGTGGCATCTACTGCCACAAACAGCACGGCGGTTGGGTCTTCGGCTGCGCCCCCCCACAACTGGTTATTTTCTTTACGATCGCGGGATTCCCCTCTGGGCAGGGAAGCAGATTGGCTGGCTCTTTTCACGGCTAGGGGGCATTTCAATCATGCGCGGTAAGCTCGACAGCCAAGCCCTGCGATCGGCACGAGAATTACTGCTGGAGGGACAATTTCCCCTAGCGGCAGCTCCAGAGGGGGCAACGAATGAACACAACGAACTAGTGGCCCCCTTAGAGCCGGGAGTGGCGCAATTGGGGTTTTGGTGTCTGGAAGATTTGGCCAAGGCCGGGCGATCGCTCCCTGTGGTCATTCTGCCGATTGGCCTTCAATACACCCTCATTCAGCCTTCGTGGGAGCGCATGGCAATGCTGATGGCACAACTGGAGAACCGCCTTGGTTGCCCTACCAATTCTCCCAGTGCCCAACCGCAGGAGCTCTACTGTCGCCTCCTGAACTTGGCGATGTACCTTTTAGATCGCTTAGAGACCTTTTATGCCACCTCCTATCGCCAAGCGTTTCCGGAACTGCCGCCCTTTGATTCTGCCAATGCAGAATTAGCGGCACGAATTCAGCGACTGCTCAATAGTGCTCTGTTGGTGGCGGAGTCCTATTTTGGTCTTAAACCCAGTGAAGACTTTGTCAGCCGCTGTCGGCGGATTGAGCAGGCAGCTTGGGAACGGATGTTTCGCAGTGATTTGGCACAACTGTCCTCCGTAGAACGCTGTTTAGCCAATTGGTTGGCCCAGGAAGCCAATGTGCGATTACGCCATATGCGTCTTGCGGAGCGTTTTACCTCAATTACCGGTAACTATGTCCGTGAGAAATTCACAATTAACCGTTTTGCGGATATTGCTCTAATTCTCTGGCGCACCTTTGATTGGCTAGAGGGAAAAACCCCGAATGTCAATCGCTTGGTGGGACTGCGGCAGGTGCGTGTCAGCGTTGGCGAACCCCTCAATTTGGAGAGCTACTGGTCTTTGTATCGTCGCGATCGCCAAGGGGCACGACAAGCCGTAAAGGAAGTCACTAATCAGATTCGCCAGCAATTTGAAGCGCTGATTGTCCCCACAGATTCTGAGGCGGAGTCCAGTTGAAGGTCTAAGTCAAACACAGGAGCGATCGCCCCTCTTGAAGCTGCTGCAGTGCCCCAAAAAGATCACCAATCAGTTGTTGAGCAGCGCTTTTCGGACAGATGAGATCGTAATTGCCCGTACTCAAGGGAGCACCAATGATCACCTTGACATCACTTCCCCACTGGGGATAGGGCTGAGCATAATCGAGTAAAATCGGCACAATCTGGATCGCTTCTTCACAGCGCCGGGCAGCCTGAAGGGCTAAACGCGCCAAACCTGGCTTTAGGGGATGAATCTGGCGATCGCGAAAAATATTTCCCTCAGGAAACACCACTAGAGCTTGCCCTCGTCGCAAAAGTTCAACGCCCGTGCGCAGCGCACTCACTGCAGGGGCTTGGGTATTTACCGCAAAGCCACCACAGTGACCAATGACCCAGCCTTGCAGTCCCAGCATCTCATCATGGGAAACCATATAGTACAAATCGCGGCCACTCACCCGCCGCCCAGTAACGTAGGGAATAATGAGGGCATCCCAACGGGAACGATGGGTCGGTGCCAAGATCACTGGACCACTTTTGGGCACCTGCTCTTGGCCGTGTACCTCAAGGTAACGAAAATACTGCTGGAGAACAATATCCCCCAGCAAACGGTACATCAATGGGGTAAGAAGCGGTGAAATGTGGGGCAACGGGGATTTAGCAGAATGTCGCATCAGGCGTGAAGAGTGAGCTGGCAATCACACATAAACCCTAGCCTAGGGCGATCGCCCCCGTCCTGCTAGGGATGGTTAACCAGTTAACCCATTGGCAAATGGAGTTGGGATTATCGGTTGGCAATACTGAGGATCCAAGTGCCAACGTAGCGCATCAAGGGAATGTCACCAGGGGAGCCAATGCGGGCATTGAAGAAGTACATTCCCCCATCCTTGGGGTTGTACACATTGTTAAGAACTACTTGCACAGGCGTTCCTGCAGGAATCACCTCAGCAGGGACAATGTCAATCACACGATTATCGCGATCAAGGGAGACTTGTGCCAGTTCAATTTTTTTGCCAAGCTCGCGGCGAAACTCGAAGAATCTATTTCCGTTGCTCCCACCAACACGGACTTCAATCCCCTTTGGATCAATAATGCCGTTGAAGTAGTCAGGGTAGGTGATGTTGATGCGGTTGATGGCCACTTTTTGCTGACCAAGGCGTAGCCAGTAGCGATCGCCCATAAAACCAGGCGTCCCATAGTCCAGGTGGTATTGTAACTCCTGTCGCCCACTAGAATCGTTCCCCCAGGTAAACGTAAACCCTTGATTTGATTGGGCACGCACAAGGGCAGGGGTCACAAGACCAAGGCTACACCCCAAGACCATAAGAGCCGACAGGAAACGTTTCACCATAGATAACCCTATTACGACACACCACAGTTGCCTAACCTTCAGACGGGGAGGACTCGCTAAACGTTCCCCTACGGATTAGTCTGCTTAGTATCCTAACGGCAAAAATGCACCATTGCAAAGAAAAATTAAACTTTATTGAGAGTTTACCCTTAATTGTTGGACTGCTGCACGAGTTGAGCAAAGAACCCACCCCGACTGGTGACATTGGAGGGGGCATCCTTATCGGCCATTTGCACCGCCACAATTTCTGAGGTAAGCACCGTTAACTTCTTGCCCACTTGGCGATCGCACGTCAGTTCGAGGACAGTCGGGGTGCCAGTGGCCATGGCCTGCTGAATTTGCTGATAGACTGCCGTTGCTGCCGCACTTTCCTTGCGCTCAATGCTGACGGGCATAGGGACGTGACGTAGAGTTAGATCAATTGTGTACATTGCGTTCTTTAATTACTTAGGCTAGGTTTGTATATTCACTGTAAAACGCTGTGGTCAGAATATTATCGGTGAGTGAACATGCTTGTCCACTGTTGGTGCAGCGATCGCAATAGGGGCACATCCACATAGGTTGCCCAGCCCACTTCCCCGCGAATTACTTGAAAGGGGTACTCGGGTTCCCCTAGGCAGTCCAAGACAAGTGCTGCATCGCGAAAATCATGCTCCTTGGTATAGTCGGTGATCGTGACAATGGTTACCAGACGACTGGCGGTAGCCGCCTGAATCCCATTGGCCGAATCCTCAAAGGCAAGACACTCCTGAGGCGAGAGGCGCATTTTTTCAAGGGTGTAGAAGTAAATATCGGGGGCGGGTTTCTTGGCTGGCACGACATCCCCGGCAGCAATCATCTCAAACCAGCTGACACCATCAGCAGCAAGGGCATTTTCAAGCAGTGCTGTGACATTGGCAGGGGTGGTCGTGGTAGCGATCGCCAAACGTAAGCCTACTTCACGGGCTTCGGTCAGCAATCGTTTCACCCCCGGTCGCAGAGGAATAGCTCCTTGCGCCAATAATTCTGTATAGTAGCGGGTCTTGGCCTTGTGCAAATCGGCAATCAGGGCATCCAAATTTTGGGGACGAGGCCAATCGGGGCGAAAACGATCAAGGTAATATTTCATCCGCTCTTTGCCCCCAGCCACCGCCAGTAGTTGGCCATAGAGGGGAACATCCCACTCCCAATCCAGACCCGCCGCCGCAAAGGCTTTATTGAAGGCAACGCGATGGCCATCCCGCTCCGTATCGGCTAGGGTACCATCCACATCAAAAATTAGGGCTTTAAGTTGAGCCATAGAGAGTTGTAATCAATCCCTCTTCGGGAAAAATTAACGGAATGACTGTAATTTTACCAGTCGTGCTCGCGCTGCTTGATCATTGGTGACTGGTTCACGGAAATGCCATGTTTCCTCAGGGCCAAGGCCATAGACCTGTACCGAGACGGCTCCGACCCGCTGCCCCCCTTTATCCAAAAGTTCAAAATCTGCCTGAATCATGCGAAACTGCTCTTCACTGTAGTTTTTGAGAACACCAACAATAAACGGTGCCCCACCCTCAATATGCCACTTGAAGTCCGCCATGGTTACGCCCTGTTGAGCAAGGCTACCCCCAATCAACTGCTGCATCCGTTGTTGTTGCTGCCACCGACCAAGATGGTAGCTAAAGATCACCAGTAAACTCACAACTCCAGCGGCGATCGCCACCACCCAAGGAGCCGAGGAAGCATATACAGGGGCAGCTAGGGCTGGGTTAGGGGGGCGCAGATCAATGACCTCTTCCCAATCAGGTTTAGGCGAACCTTGAATGCGGCCAATAATTTTAATGCGGGCAATGTCATCTAGGTGAAACTGTCCCAAGCGAGACTTGAGAAGATTCACTAAGGCAGAATAATGGGCAACAGTGCCGGGGGGTTTGTTCAAAACAATGTTTAATTGGTTGCGAAACTGATTGACTTGAACAACAACGGCGTGTTCTGAAAGCACATCCTGAAGTATTTCGCGAATTTGCTCAACTTGTAGTAGCCCCATGTCCGCAACCCCCATTGTGGAGCAATAGAATCGCCTTTGGGGAACGGTAGCGGTACCGCCCTATGTGCCAGTGTACACAAAGTTCTATGAAGCAAATCTATGGATTCACGGTGGTTGACAGGCCTTGGTCAGCGGCTCACAGCGATCACAATGGCCACACCGCCATTCGGCTGTCTCAGTAGGAAAACCAAAGGCTTGGAGGAGAAACTGCCAGCGGCATTCGCGGTGATAGAGAAACTGCTGCATTAGAGACTCTTGGGTATTTTGGGGTACAGGTGGAACTGATACTAAGGGTTGGCGACTATAGTGGAAGGGGTCTTGCCAGTGCAGTACGCCCTGTTGATGCAGTAATGCCAAGGTCAGTTCCACCTCAGGAAAGCGTTGTCGCAGCTGCTGAAGATTGCCATTGAGGGGTAAATGCGTCTGAAGTGCCATGGCGCGATTGTAGGTCTCTTCACTGTGGCGCTGAAAAAACTGCCAACGCTGTTGATCTTCGCGGTCCAAGCCCCAGCGATCGCTGACCAAAGCGAGTGCCCGTGCCGATTGACCATCTCGCCCAGCGCGTCCTACCTCTTGAAGGTATTCACTAAGTTGCAGGGGCGGTTGATAGTGGCAGATCCAACGCACATTGGGTTTATTGACACCCATGCCAAAGGCATTGGTACAGACCACAAAGGGGAGTTTGTCCTGCAGCCAATCCGTCTCAATTTGGCGTCGCTGTGCTGCTGGCAGTCCACCATGGTAAGCGGTGGTGCGGTACCCCTGCTCCTGTAGCCAACTGGCTAGGGTTTCACAGTCGCGGCGGGTACGGGCATAGATTAATCCTGAGGTTTTCCCTTGCTGCTTGAGAAATTGCCGGAGGCAATGGCGGCGATACCCCCGACTCCACACAGGACGTACGCTTAAATAGAGGTTGGCACGATAGGGGCTGTGAATGATCTGCACAGGCTGCTCTAGGCCTAAAACCTCAATGAGGATGCGTTGGGCATTGGGATCGGCAGTGGCCGTAAAGGCAGCGATCGCCAGCCGTGGGTGGTGGGGTTTAAATTGACGGAGGGCAGGTCGCACCGTTCCTAAGCGACGATAAACGGGTCGAAAGCGATCGCCCCACTGTACAAGGCAATGGGCTTCATCCACAATCAGGCCATTGAGGCACACCTGCGGCGAACAGAGGTGTTGCCAAAGGAGGCTAGAAAATAGCGACTCTGGAGAGAGATAGAGCAGACGGTAGTCCCTAAGATGTGAAAGAATCTGACGTCGTTGACTGCTGGGCAGTTCACTATGGTAGGCTGCGGCGGCAAGACCCCGTTGCCGCAATTCACCCACTTGATTTTCCATAAGGGCAAGCAGCGGCGAGATCACCAGCGTCAATCCCCCTTGAAGTAGTGCTGGTAACTGAAAACAGAGACTTTTGCCCGCTCCGGTGGGGAGGACAATTAAGGCATCCCGCCGTTGCAAGAGTGCTGTCATCACCTCAGCTTGGGGCGATCGCAACTCAGAATAGCCCCAGTATTGACGCATTGCAGCCTGTATGGCCGCTAAATGAGTATCGGACATTCACTGGCTCAAGCTGGGAACCAATTTTTGCAAATTTCAACTGTTGCCCAAAAAGCGGCACAGTCTTTTGAGGATAGCAAGAGGAGTCAATTTAGAATAATTTTAAGCAAGACACTCTATGATGCCTAGGGGCTTTTAGACCTGTCACTGTTGCCGAAGTGTAAAACGCTTATGGAGATCGACCTATGGGCATGAAATTTGTGCCGCTGGTATGCGTGGTAATGTTAGCAGCAGTGGTTGCTCCGGCAACTGCCCAAAACCGCCGCCAACCCATTGACCCCCAACAATTGCCTATAACTCAGCCTACCTTGCCCCAAGCTTTTGAACGCATTGATGGCAGTCAAAGGTACTGGCAGGATGAGTCGATTGCTGGCGATGCTTCCTTTGTGTTCGGTGCGCCCACCTATCGCAATAATGACATCATTCATCGGGCGCGGCGAATCAACTATCTTTCCACCGATGCGTGGTATCAGCAAAGTAATCAACCCCCCATCCGCACCCGCGATCTCGATAGTCCCTTCTGCACCTCGATGTATGGCACGCCCTTTCCCTGCAATTTGATGGTGGAGTCGCCCCTACCACCGCCACAGCAGCCCTTGTTGACCCCCACTCCTCCACCCCCCCCTACAGTCATGCCAGCTCCACCAGTACGTGCCCTGTATTGAAATTTGTGAGATAAAGTTAGCAGTTGGGGGCAGCGCCCCCTTTTTAAGGCTTGAACGGCCAATCGCCGCAAAACTCTAGCACCTGCTATGGAGTTCTATTAAAATAGATTGCAGTGATTAAATAATGAGTTAACAAATTTTTTCTTTTCTTAAAAGTGTTCCCATTGAACCATTAGGTCAGCATTATTTTGCTTATGATTTGCAATTGCTGTGCCTGTTATCTTTGACCTCTTTCTATCTTTATGGCCTTTGCAGTGGCTACTTCTTTACTGCCTTGAATGACTATAAACTTTGCTCTATAGAATCTATACAACCAGCAGACAATTCAAACCGCTATTCATTGTTGTCCCATTACACAAGTCATCTATAGGCTCTCCCTATTATGCTTCCCCATCAAGAACGACTCTCAATTTTCATCGATGGGAATAATATGTTCTATGCCCAGCAAAAAAATGGCTGGTTTTTCGATCCCCGTCGTGTTCTCGAATTCTTCACCCGCGATCCCAACATTGTATTGGTCAATGCCTTTTGGTACACCGGTCTTAAGGATAACCAAGATCAACGCTCGTTTCGCGATGCCTTGATCAACCTTGGTTATACTGTGCGCACGAAATTGTTGAAAGAATATTACGATGAAACCCTTGGCAAGTATTATCAAAAAGCCAATTTAGATATTGAAATCGTAATTGATATGTTTAACACGGTTGGCCAGTACGATCGCGTCGTTCTTTTTAGTGGCGATGGGGATTTTGAGCGGGCGATCGAGCTGTTGCGCTCCAAGAACACCCACATCACGGTTGTTTCCACCGAAGGAATGATTGCCCGTGAACTGCGCAATGCCACCGATCGCTACATTGATCTCAATGAGATTCGCCCCTTTATTGAAAAAATTGACCTGCAAAACACCAATTAAAAAGCGCACCCAGCGATCGCTAGATGCGCAAGCAAATGAGGTATTTCCTCTTTAGATCTAGAACAGGCCGAGGGTCAGGGACTTATCCAAGGGAAAAGTCGCACCAATCCCCAGCCACAGCGTCACCAATGTGCCAAAGAGGAAGACCGTCATGGCTACAGGACGACGGAAGGGATTTTGAAACTTGTTGACATTTTCAATGAAAGGAATTAGCATCAAGCCCAAGGGAATTGAGGCATTCATGAGGACGCCCAGTAGTTTGTTGGGCACTACCCGGAAAATCTGGAAGGTGGGATAGAGGTACCACTCTGGCAAAATTTCCAAAGGGGTAGCAAAGGGATCCGCTGGTTCACCGACCATGGCAGGATCCATCACCGCCAGACCAATCACAAGGGCGATCGTGCCCATAATTACCACGGGGAAGATATAGAGTAGGTCATTGGGCCAGGCGGGTTCGCCATAGTAGTTGTGACCCATGCCTTTTTTCAGTTTTGCCCGTAGCACTGGATTCGTTAAATCAGGCTTTTTCAAAACTTTTGCCATAAGTCAATCGTTCTCCTAGAGGTTCAGCAAGGGGGAGATTATTTGGAGCATAACAAGTGGCACCACTGAAAATAGCAGGCTCTGTTACATTTCTTGATGCTGAGCTTACAGGGGACCCGAAATGCCCTGTTTACGAATCATCAGGAAGTGCATCAGCATAAAGACGGCAATTGACCAAGGCAGCACAAAGGTGTGCAAGCTATAGAAGCGAGTGAGGGTTGCTTGGCCAACACTTTCACCACCACGCATGAGTTCCACCAGTTGATCACCCACCACGGGAATCGCCGCAGGGATACCGGAAACAATTTTGACCGCCCAATAACCCACTTGATCCCAAGGCAGGGAGTAGCCCGTGACACCAAAGCTGACGGTAATCACCGCCAAAACCACACCCGTCACCCAAGTGAGTTCGCGGGGTTTCTTGAAGCCACCCGTGAGATAGACCCGAAAGACGTGCAGAATCATCATCAGCACCATCATGCTGGCGGACCACTTGTGGATAGAGCGAATCAGCCAGCCAAAGTTGACCTCATTCATGATGTACTGCACAGAGGCAAAGGCTTCAGCCACGGTGGGTTTGTAGTAAAATGTCATGGCAAAACCCGTGGCAAATTGGATTAAAAAACAGGTGAGAGTGATACCACCCAGACAGTAAAAAATGTTTACATGGGGTGGAACATATTTGCTGGTAATGTCATCGGCGATCGCCTGAATTTCGAGGCGTTCCTCAAACCAGTCGTAAACTTTGCTCATAGGTAATGATTAGTCCTGCGAAACCGCTGCTTTACTTTGAAAAATGTAACATAAGCGCTCTCAGACTTTCCATATTTAGTTACAGTCCTTTTCCCATGGAGGTACTCCCTGAAAACTTGAAAACGCAGAGGTTGACCTCCCCTTGAGGTATCCCATACTTATAGACAAGGGCTGCACAGTCTGCGGTTGATTGGTGCCCCCCACCGTTCGATAATAAAGTCTCAACAGCCTCAGGATTGCCACTTGGGGCTGTAATCCTCACATTACCTTACTGACAACGACCGCTTGGGAGGCTTTTAGATGAATCTGTTGAAGAAACTCTTTGGTGCTATTTTCGGCCTGTTTGGGGCGATCGCGAAACTCTTTGGCCTGGGCAAAAAGGGCGAATTCTACATTGAATTAGATGAAGACAAGGCTGCCCCTGCTACACCGACAACCCCTACTAAAGCGGCGGAACCTGCTCCTCAACCCCCTCAGCCCGTTGCCGCAGCGCCCACGCCCATTGTTACAGCTGCAGCAGAACCCACGGCGACCCCTGTTACCCCCAGTGTTCCCTACACCCGTTTTGCCCGTCGTCGTCCGGGAGCCAATATGGCTGCATTCTTGAATATGGCGCGGCAAGTGCGTCCCTCTACCTAGGAAAATTCATCCCCAGAGGATCCAGAGGATTGAATGCAAAGGGGCTGTTGATGCCGGAGTGACGCATCTATGTCCCTTTTTTTGTCCAAGGTATCGTCTTTGGGCATTGCAAGATGTCCTTAGTTGCAGTAGCATTCTCTGGCAAATTGTGAGGGTAGATTACTATGGGTCGACCGTCATCGGGTGGATGGGCAGTTGCAAAAATTTTTGCAGGGTTACTTCTCCTCTGGAGCATTGGTGCCTGTGAGGCAGACACTACCACCACTGCCCCAACCAGTGAAGGACTGCGCATTGGCTCACTATTGCCCTCAACTGGTGACTTGGCCTCTGTGGGAACCCCCATTGCGGAAGTGGTGCCCCTGCTGGTGGAAACAGTAAATGCCTGTGGCGGTGTCAATGGCCAGCCTGTCACCCTCATTGCTGCCGACGATCAATCGAATCCTGCTGCTGGCGCTGAAGCCATGACCAAGTTAGTTGAGATAGACCGCGTCGCAGGGGTCGTTGGCTCCTTTGGCAGTAGTGTCTCCAATGCTGCCGCCGATATTGCCACCCGTGGTCGGGTGATGCTCATTTCCCCTGGCAGTACCAGTACCCTATTGACAGAACGTGCCAAGAAAGGGGACTTTGACGGCTATTGGGCGCGCACTGCTCCTCCCGATAACTACCAAGCCCAAGCCCTTGCCCAACTGGCCAAAGAACAAGGATATCAACGGGTGGCCACTGTGGTGATCAACAACGACTATGGCCGTAGCTTTGAGCAGGAATTTACCCGTGCCTTCAAAGCCTTGGGCGGGACAGTCATTAATGAGGATCGCCCCACCCGTTATGATGAGCGGGCAACGACCTTTACAACCGAAGCCGCAGCGGCCTTTGGCGGTAAACCCGATGCAGTGGTGGCCATTGTCTATCCCGAAACAGGCAGTCTCCTGCTAAAGTCCGCCTTTGAGCAAGGTCTCACCCAGAACGTGGCCATTCTCCTCACCGATGGTGTGAAGTCCGAAAGTTTTCCAGAGCAGGTGGGGCGTACCGCCGATGGCAAATACATTATTGCTGGCGCTAAGGGAACAGTCCCCGGTGCCAATGGCAACGCTCTGAGCCGCCTTCAGGAACTGTGGCGCACTCAAAAAGGCGGTGATCTCCCTGCCTTTGGCGCTCAGGCTTGGGACGCAGCCGCTCTATTGGTTCTAGCTGCACAGGCCGCAGGGCAGAATACTGGGGAAGGGATTCGCAGCAAAGTGCGCGACGTGGCCAATCCTCCTGGTGAAGAGGTGGACGATGTATGTACAGCCCTAGCCCTACTGCGAGAAGGGAAAGAAATCAACTACCAAGGGGCCAGTGGTAACGTGGATATAGATGAAAATGGTGACGTTGTTGGGGTCTATGATATTTGGCAGGTTACCGATGACGGTAAATTAAGGATCATTGGTCAAGTGAATCCCCAAAAATCCTAAACATGGCAAGCACGTTTTCTTTTGATATTGTGAGTGATTTCGACTGGCAGGAGCTGGTCAATGCAGTGGATCAAACGGAGCGAGAGATCAAAACCCGCTATGACCTCAAGGATACCCAAACCACCCTTGAATTGACCAAGGAAGGACTGACGATTCACACTGAGAGTGAATTTACCCTCAATTCAGTGCACACCATTTTGCAACAAAAGGCGGCAAAGCGGCAGTTATCTCTGAAAATTTTTGACTATGGACCTGTGGAGGCAGCAGGCGGTCAACGGGTCAAACAACTGATTAAATTGCGGCGCGGTATCAATTCAGAATTGGCCAAGGAAATTAGCAAACTCATCCGCAATGAATTTAAGAAGGTACAGGCCGCCATCCAAGGGGATGTGGTGCGCGTCAGTGCCAAGTCCAAGGATGATCTGCAAGCTGTGATCCAACGCCTGAAAACGGAGGATTACCCCGTGCCGTTACAATTTACAAATTACCGCTAAGGGGTGAAGGGTCATGTGGGGGTCTGTATCCCTAGGAACATTGGGGCTAATGGTCGGTTCACTGCTGACCGTGGTGGGGGTGGTGGCCTATGCAACAGGCAATGCCACGTTGAATCTGGCCGGATTTTTCTACGGCGTGCCCCTGCTCCTGGGAGGATTGGCCTTAAAGGCGGCAGAACTTAAGCCGGTACCCTATCGTGAAGCGCCAACTGCGGAGGCGATCGCCGGCCGTGCCCAAGCCACACCCGTTCAAACTCAAATCCGCAAGGATGTCAGCCGCTATCGCTATGGTCAAGCAGCACATCTGGATAGCACCTTGGCCAGTTTAGGCTTGAGTCCCTCGGATACCGAGCGTCCTGTCTTAGTGGCGATCGCCGAGACCTTAACGGATGGTGCTTATACATTAGTTCTAGAGTTTGACTCACCAGCAGTTCCCCTTGAGGTGTGGCAAGCCAAGCAAGCAAAGATGCGGACATTCTTTGGCCCCAATATTCGTGTGGCCGTGATGGATCAGGGAAATGACCGCGTGGCGGTGGCGCTCATTCGTGAGTAAGGTTGTGGTCAACCCTGTTCCAGTCAATTAAGATGATTGGTGAACAGTTTTTCCTCTGAAACCAGATGTTACGATAGCATCGTTGTTGCGGCATTCTAACCAAAGAGTCAGGCTTTTTACGGCCAGTCTGCTCTTAAAAACGCATCTTTGACATGAGCGATTAGGGCTATGGGTAAAGTCATCGGCATCGACCTTGGAACCACTAACAGTTGTGTGGCCGTCTTAGAAGGGGGCAATCCCGTCGTGATTCCCAGTGCCGAGGGTGGACGCACTACCCCCAGTATTGTTGCCTTCGGCAAATCGGGTGAACGGTTAGTGGGTCAATTGGCCAAACGGCAAGCTGTTACCAATGCCGAAAACACCATTTTTAGTATCAAGCGGTTTATTGGTCGCCGCTGGGAGGAAACAGCGCAAGAACGCGCCCGTGTGTCCTATACCTGTGTGCCGGGTCGTGATGGCATGGTGGATGTGCAAATTCGCGATCGCACCTATACCCCCCAAGAAATTTCCGCCATGATCCTACAAAAGCTCAAACAGGATGCTGAAGCCTATTTGGGGGAACCCGTCACCCAAGCGGTGATTACGGTACCTGCCTATTTTAGTGATGCCCAGCGCCAAGCCACCAAAGATGCAGGGGCGATCGCCGGCCTTGAGGTGTTACGCATTATTAACGAGCCAACCGCTGCCTCCTTAGCCTACGGCATTGATAAGCAGGATCAGGATCAAACGATTCTTGTCTTTGACTTGGGCGGTGGCACATTTGATGTCTCCATTCTCCAACTGGGCGATGGGGTTTTTGAGGTGCGCGCCACAGCAGGCAATAACCACCTAGGGGGCGATAACTTTGATGAGTGTATTCTCGATTGGCTCTTGGCCTGTTTTAAGGAGCAAGAGGGAATTGATCTTTCCAAGGACAAAATGGCACTGCAACGCCTGCGTGAAGCTGCCGAAAAAGCTAAAGTAGAGCTATCGGGCACCCTGAGCACCTCCATTAATTTGCCCTTTATTACTGCCGATGAAACAGGGCCAAAGCACCTTGAAATGGAACTCACCCGCAGTAGGTTTGAGGAACTTTCTGCCCATTTAGTGCAGGCCACCCTCGAACCCATGCAGCAGGCGATCGCGGATGCAGGTCTCACGGTTCAGGACATTGATCGGGTATTGCTTGTGGGTGGTTCCACCCGTATCCCCGCCATTCAAGAGTTGGTGAAGCAATTCTGTGGCAAAAATCCCGATCGTTCTGTCAATCCCGATGAAGCAGTCGCCATTGGTGCTGCAATTCAAGGCGGTATTTTAAGCAAGGAAACAACTGTTAAGGATCTGCTACTTTTAGACGTTACGCCCCTTTCCTTGGGTCTCGAAACCCTTGGCGGTGTCTTTACAAAAATTATTGAACGCAACACCACCCTCCCCACCAGCAAAACCCAGACTTTTTCCACTGCCACTGATGGCCAAACCGTGGTTGAAATTGCCGTCTATCAAGGGGAGCGTCCCATCGCCAAAGACAATAAACAACTGGCCTGCTTTGAACTCACAGGCATTGCCCCTGCCCCCCGAGGAGTACCGCAAATTGATGTTACATTTGATATTGACGCCAACGGTATCTTGAGTGTGTCTGCCGTTGATCGCGCCACTGGTCGGCAGCAAAGCGTGCGTATTACCAATCGCGGTGGCCTCAGCAGCATGGAAATTGAGCGCATGCGCCAAGAAGCCATGATCTATGCCCAAGCAGATCAAATCAAAAAAGAAATTGCCGAACTGCGCAACCAAGCCGATGCTTTGCTATACAGCTATGAATCAATGATCAAAAACAACAGCGTTACCTTAACTCCCGATCTGCGGGCACACATTGAGCCGGTCGTTCAGAGGATGCAGGCAGCGATGGTGGATGACAACATTACTCCCGATGAAATTCGCCAGCGGATGGAAGCCCTACAGCAGGCCTTAGGGATGTTGGGGAACTTAGTTTATCAACAAACCGCAGGTGGTTCAATGATGGCCTCCGGCCCAACAGTGGGGGCAGCCACAATCAGTTCCCAAGCGACTCAAGTTTTAGATAGTGACGCCACAATCATCAGCGATAATGAAGAAACAGTTGTTTCAGACTATGAAGCGGTTGATTAATTTAGGTAACGGTAGCTATGGCTCGTGATTTCTATGAGATCTTGGGTGTCTCACGGTCTGCGGATGCTGAGGAATTGAAACGAGCCTATCGGCGCTTGGCTCGCAAGTATCACCCCGATGTCAACAAAGAACCGGGCGCTGAAGAAAAATTCAAGGAAATCAACCGTGCCTATGAGGTGCTCTCCGATCCCCAAGCGCGGGCCAACTACGATCGCTTTGGCGAAGCCGGAGTCAGTGGTGTGGGAGCTACTGGCTTTAGTGATTTTGGTATTGGCGATATGGGTGGCTTCGCCGATATTTTTGAAACCTTCTTTGGCGGATTTACCACGAGTACTCGGCGACAGCAAGGACCAACCCGAGGTGAAGATCTCCGCTATGACCTAAAACTGGAGTTTCGCGAAGCGGTCTTTGGCGGTGAAAAAGAAATTCGCATTACCCATTTGGAAACCTGCAAGACCTGTCAAGGGACTGGGGCGAAGCCCGGCACACGACCTGTGATTTGTAGCACCTGTGGCGGCATCGGCCAAGTGCGGCGATCGGCACGAACCCCCTTTGGTAGTTTTACCCAACTAACCACCTGTCCCACCTGTGGTGGTTCTGGCGTCGTGATTGAAGATCGCTGTGAGTCCTGTGGCGGTCAAGGCCACATCCAAGTCAGTAAAAAGCTGAAGATCACGATTCCTGCCGGGGTGGACAACGGTACACGACTACGCGTCTCGGGAGAAGGGGACGCCGGTTTGCGGGGAGGTCCTCCTGGAGATCTCTACGTCTATCTTTTTGTTGAACCCGATCCGGAGTTTCAGCGCGAAGGCAACAACATCCGATCGCGGATTAAAATTAGCTACCTGCAAGCGATTCTTGGCTGTCGAATTCGGGTGAGCACGGTGGATGGAGAGGCAGAGCTAAAGATTCCCGCAGGCACTCAACCGGGTACAGTGTTAGTCCTAGAAGGGCGAGGTGTGCCCCGTGTGGGTAATCCTGTGGCGCGGGGCGATCACTTGATTACCGTTGATGTGGAAATTCCCACCCACATTACCCATGAGGAACGCGAACTGCTAGAGAAATTGGCGAAAATTCGTGGTGAGCGCATGGGCAAAGGCGGTTTAGAAGGCTTCCTCGGCAGCTTATTTGGTGGTTAGGGAGTGTTGTAAAGCATTGGGGGTGCCAGCCATGCTGACTGAGGTCTTAACAGCACTGGATCAAGGAAATTTCCAACAGGCAGAGAAACTGTTGGCGACTTTGCCTCCCGAAGACCCCCGAGTGCTCCTGTGCCGAGGTCAACTCCATCTTAAGACAGAGCGCCTAGAGGCGGCTGAGTCAAACTTTCGCCAATTACTGCGGCTTAACTGTGGCTCCAAACTGACGCAAATGGCACGGCGCGGCTTGGAAAAAATTGAGCAAATTCGCCAACAGCAGCGACAACAGGCCATTCTAGAAACCCATACCGTGGTGGGAGTGGAGCAGCAGGGAGTTCTTGTCTTGGAGGGGGTGGTTGCTCCTGAGCAGCGGACAATTCTTGCCCGACTGTTGGCCACCCTGTTTAAGATAGATCCCTACACAGCGCGATTGTTGATTCCATCGCGGGGCTGGCGTTTGATCCGCACAGGAAATTTTGCAGAACTCACTGTCTATTGCGAAGAACTGAAACAGCAGGGGTTTACCCTCTTTTGTGTCCCCTTTGAGGCATTGACGGCAACGCCTGTCTTGCAGGTACGTTATTTTACGGCTTTGACACCACAGCCGCGGGTGGTGTGTACTAGCTCGTTATCGCCAGAGCTAGTGGAGCTAACGTTTGCTTGGTCACAGGTGAGCCAGCGGGTAGAGGGCTTGCTGCCAATTTTTGAGCAGGTGTTCGATCGCGATCGCCAAGGGCAAGTGACCTACAAAGAACAAATTCAGGATCATGCCCAGTGCTGTGATCTTCATTTACTGAGCCAAAATCAAATCCTGCGCTTTTATCGCGGCGGCTACCAGTTTCACCAAGGAATTCCCCTGAATCAAGTGGTGGAGGTAGCCCAAAGCAATCTAGAGTTGGATCAGAATACCTCATGGGTCAAGTGGCGGCAGTTATCGAGTCTCTGGCAGCAGCACTGTGGCGATCGCCCCGTGTGGCAAGACTTCACCAGCTTTGCCGAAACTGCCTTGGACTTTACGGAACTCTTGAGCAAAATTCCCTCCCACATCAACCTTTTTCGCCGCGAAGACAGTCTTTGGGATGCTGCCTTCATGCTTTACAGCAGTTTAGCCTTTCATCGTGCCCGCAGTGGCAGCAACCGTTAAGCTAGAAACAGAAGTCTGCTCGTACGAGTATCTGTGTTGTACCGCCTTCAACAAGCCATTAAGAATGATCTCATTGCCGGTCTACTGGTGGTGATTCCCCTGGCAACGACGATTTGGCTATCGATTTCTGTCTCCAGTTGGGTGTTGGATCTCCTTACCCGCATTCCTAAGCAAGTAAACCCTTTCAAAACATGGCACCCGCTGTTGGTGGATCTGCTCAATGTGGGCGTGGGGATTATTGTGCCCCTAACGGGTATCTTGCTGATTGGCTTGATGGCGCGCAATATCTTTGGGCAATGGCTGTTGAACACAGGTGAGAGTCTTCTCAAGCGCATTCCCTTGGCAGGCAGCATCTATAAGGTGCTACAGCAACTCCTAGAGACAATTCTGCGGGACTCGCGCAATCGCTTTCGCCGTGTGGTGTTGGTGGAATACCCCCGTCCAGGTCTGTGGGTAGTGGCCTTTGTTACTGGTACGATGAATGGTTCATTGCAAACGGTGTTCTCGGAACCAATGCTGAGTCTATTTATCCCCTCATCCCCTAACCCGACAACGGGTTGGTATGGGATTGCCAGTGAGCGGGATGTGCGAGATTTGGATATTTCAATCGAGGATGCCTTTAAGCTGATTATTTCCGGAGGAATTGTTACACCGGGATCGGTTCCAACCTCAGCCCTGCCACCAGTGCACTAAGAACTCTTTCTTGAGGATTGACCCATGATAACTGCTCGTCGTGTTGCCCGTGAATTGGCTTTGCTCAGTGCGGCTCAGGTGTTACGCCAACCGAAACTGCTCGATGAAAGTGACTGCCGCAGCTTAATCCTGATGGCGGTACGTACACTGGCGAGTGATGTGCGCGATACCCTCGAACAGGCTGCCACCGAATTAAGTGACAGTCAGCGACTGCTTCGCCACAGTGAGTTTCAGTTGCCCCACCTCGAAAAGGCACAAGTGGTGCTCCAAGACGCCCTCCAGCGGGCGGAAAAGGGTTTGAATAAAATAGGCACTGCCCTTGATCTGCCCGAGATTCTGTACTTTGCCCACCAAGACGAAGTCCAAGCCTACGCGATCGCCCTCCTGCGCTGTTTGCAGCGGTATCGGGCCGAGATTGAGGATTTGGTGAACCGCTCAATGGTAGATTGGCAATTGGAACGACTCACGCAGTTGGATCGCACGATTATTGAAATTGCCGTAGCAGAGATGCGCTATCTTGATGTAGCCAAGCAAGTGGCGATTAATGAGGCCATTGAACTGGCTAAACGCTACAGCGATGAAGGCAGCCACCGATTTATTAATGGTGTGCTGCGGCGAATCAGTGAAGCCCTCGACACGGCTCAGGCGGCCACGGGTAATTGAAACGACTGCCATAGTTGCTGTCGCCCTAACTCCACATCCTCAGACCGACATTGCCAGTTAGGATGGGCACTCATCACTAAACTTTCGAGAGTTTCCCGATCAAAGAGATGCCAAACAGGGGCACCCTCAACAGGGTGGGCGATCGCCAGTAAATTTTCAGCCACACAGTGAATTTCTAAACAGGTGGCCGCCCGCTGAATTTGCAACTGCTGCCCCGGTAGGAGCGATCGCACCGCCTCCATGATCTCCCGCAGTTCGGAGATACTCTGGACACAGACTCCTGGAAGAGCCACCCGCTGCTGGGGATTCCCGTTAATTTGCAGCCAATAATGACGGCTGGGATCAATCCCCAAAAGCCAAGGATCAACATCATCTAAGCGATAACGGGGAGCCAAGGAAAGTCCGTGCACCATGTATCCGCATTCCTAAATAACAGCATCTATATCCGGCGATCCCTAGGGATCACACTTCCCTTATGTAGTGTGATAAGTCTCCCTTATTTGATCAATCAAACTTAATAATGCTTAATCTTTTGTCAATAGTTGTTAACAAACCCCCGTTTCTTAACCAGCAAGATCACGATTTTGTTACAGCAGCTACGGGAGCCTAGGGAAAATCAGTTAAAATAAGTTAAGAACAGGTTAATTTCTGAGGGAAAAGGATAGGTAAGCAATGAATAAATACGAATTTTTACATCCCCACAGCCGTTACCACGGTGAGTTTACACCCGAAAACTTTTTATTTGATGCCAACTTGCAGGAATTTGCCACGCGAGTGAGCTACATTTCTGGTCTTGAAAACAGTGGTAAGCTCTCCCCCCAAGAAGCCTACAAGCAAATTAAAAATCTTTGGAAAGAATTAAAAGCCAGCAAAAAATGTTTATTAGATAGCACCCCCCCTAGCTAAGCTTGCAGGCGCTGGAGTATCTCGCGAATCAATTCTGTTGGGACGTGATCTACAATTTCCCCATGGCCGATCGCGGTGGGGAGAACAAAGCGTACCTTTTGCGCCTGTACCTTCTTGTCATGCTTTAGACGTGCTAACAGTCCCTCTATATCAAAGTGAGGGGGGATTGTTGTTGGCAGTTTTGCTTTGAGAATCAACGCCCGTTGGGCGGCGGCATCTTCGACTGACCAATACCCCAAAGCCACAGCCAGTTCCCCGGCAGCAATCATGCCAATAGCAACTGCCTCACCGTGATTTAAGAGACGATAGTTGCCCATACTCTCAAGGGCATGGCCAATTGTATGCCCGTAATTTAAGATGGCACGCAGGCCAGCTTCGCGCTCATCCTTACTCACCACATCTACCTTGGCTTGGCAAGAACGTTGAAGGATTTGAATCAACGACTCAGACGGTAGGGCACTCATGCGATCTAGGCGCGGCAATTGACTTAACAAATTAAAAAGCGTTGCATCCCAAATCACACCGTACTTAATCACCTCTGCCATGCCGGCACGGAATTCTCTGGTGGGGAGGGTTGCTAAGACCTCGGGATCAATGGCCACAAGACGGGGTTGATGAAAGGCACCGATGAGATTTTTGCCTTGGGGATGGTTTACCCCTGTTTTCCCGCCAATGGCGGCATCCACCATCGCCAAGAGACTGGTGGGAATCTGCACTACGGCAATGCCGCGTAGCCATGTTGCTGCTGCAAAGCCGGTCATATCCCCAATGACGCCACCGCCAAGGGCAAAGAGGGTAGAATTCCGCTCTAGCCGCTGACCTAGAGCAGCATCGTAAATCTTTTCCACACTTCTTAGGGTTTTGTAGCGTTCCCCCGCCGGTAGGATGCAGGGTGTGACCTGCCAGCCGCTTTTGACGAGGGCATTCTGTACATCCGCGCCGTAGTGCCGCCAAATTTGCGGATTGGAAACGATGAGGGCAGGAGCATCGGGGGTCAAGAGCGTATGTTCGGCCAACAGAGTAGGTAATTGCTGCCGTGTATTCGCGCCAATGGCAATGCTATAGGAGTACTCACCAAGGGGAACAGGAATGAGGGTTGTCATATTTGAGTTTTCTGAAAGTATTTTCTCTAGGTCTTCTTAAGCATCACTACCAGGACGAGGAAAGGCTGGCTTCGCTCGCCAAGGGGCAAAAAACGGCAGCAGTAGCAGTGCAGGTAAGGCAGCCGCGATTGTAAAGAGAAAAAAGAGCGACCAGCCCATAATCTCTACGGCTTTCCCCGCAGGGGCTGCTAAGACATCCCGACTAAAGGCAAAAAGACTGGAGAGGAGGGCATACTGGGTTGCACTAAATTGCGGATTGCAGAGGCTCATTAAAAGGGCGGTCAAAGCAGCGATCGCCAGCCCCGCACAGAAATTATCAATACTAATGGCCGCCACCATCACCGTGGGATTGGCACCGGCATTGGCCAAAACAAAATAGGAGACATTGCTGGAGGCTTGTAGCCCCCCCATGATCCAGAGGGCGCGGTGAATCCCTATTTGGCTGATGGCCGCCCCCCCAGCAAGGGCGCCAACAATTGTGGCAACCAACCCCACCCCTCCCTGTACTGCTCCAATTTGGGTTTGGCTAAAGCCCTGCTGCAACAGAAAGGGGGTCATCATATTACCTGTGAGGGCATCTCCTAAGCGGTAGAGACAGATAAAGAGTAAAATCACCAGTCCAGTTCCCCAACCGTAACGCTGGAAAAAATCAAGGAAGGGTTGAATGACCGCTTCAGTCAAAGAGTGAGGGACAGGGGGATGCACGGCCGGTTCCGGCGCCCACAGCGTGGCGAGCAGACCCACCAACATCAGCAATGCCATGAGGACGTAAACCAGCGGCCAGGGCAGTTGATCGGCTAGGATTAGGGCTAGGGAACCTGTAACCAACAGCGCAATGCGATAGCCAAGGACGTAAATCCCTGCACCCGCCCCCATTTCAAGGGGGTCTAGGACATCGGTACGGTAGGCATCCACGGCAATATCTTGACTAGCACTCAAAAAGGCAATGGCCAAGGCATTGACCGCCAACAGCCGTAGGCTTCTACTCGGATCCTGCACCGCCATTAGGGCGATCGCTCCCAAAAGGAGCACTTGAATCAGCAGTAACCAGCCCCGCCGCCGTCCTAAAAAGGGGATCGCATAGCGATCCAGCAACGGTGACCAGAGAAACTTCAGCGAGTAGGGCAACCCCACTAGGCTAAATAGGCCAATGGCAGTTAAATCAATGCCCTCAACCGTCATCCAAGCCTGCAGTGTTCGACTGGTGAGAAACAGCGGCAATCCCGACGAAAAGCCCAACAAGAGCAGTGCCGCCATTTTGCGACTTTGAAAAACCTGTAGGGCTGTGCCGATTCCCGCCATTCATTCTGTTCCACTGCTTGAGACTTGCCCTAGTGTAGAGCAAAAAGGGCAGCCACCTAAAGACCACTGGCTTGACTCATGCGACTGGGGCGAAAGGCAGGCCGACAGGCATCCAGGGAAACGGGAACGGGTTTGACGTGCCAGATGTCTCTGCAGTACTCGGCAATTGTGCGATCGCTGGAGAATTTGCCCATGCGTGCCACATTGAGGATGGACATCTGAGTCCAGTGGGTCTTGTCGCGAAAGGCTTGGGCGACCCGCTGTTGGCAATCCACATAGGACTGATAGTCCGCCAGCAGCATGTATTGATCCTCGTTGAGAAGGGAATTGACAATCGGTTCAAACAAGCCCGGCTCCCGTGGATTGAAGTAATCAGAAATGAGCGTATCAATTACCTTTTTCAGCATTGGGTTGCTGTTGTAGTACTCGCGGGGATTGTAGCCCTCGGCTTTGAGGCTCATCACCTCTTGAGCTGTCAGACCAAAGAGAAAGAAGTTCTCTGCCCCCACTTCTTGGCGAATTTCCACATTCGCGCCATCCAGTGTGCCAATGGTCAGTGCCCCGTTGAGGGCAAACTTCATATTGCCGGTGCCGGAGGCCTCTTTCCCAGCGGTGGAGATCTGCTCCGAAAGATCGGCAGCGGGATAGACCATCTCTCCAAGCGAAACAGAGTAGTTGCTCAGGAATACCACCTTGAGACGGCCATTTACATCACTGTCGTGGTTGATCATATCGCCCACGGAATTAATCAGTTTGATGATCATTTTGGCCATGAAATAGCCAGGGGCTGCCTTGCCGCCAAAAATAAACGTGCGCGGCTGAATGTCCATGTGGGGATTGGCTTTGATTTGCTCGTAGAGCGTAATGATGTGGAGCACCGCTAAATGCTGCCGCTTATACTCGTGGATGCGCTTAACTTGAATGTCAAAGAGGGAATAGGGATCTACTTCGATTTGATTGTTGCGCCAGATATACTCCGCCAAGCGCTCTTTATTGGCTTGTTTGATTTGCTGCCACTTGGCTTGAAAGGCGGGATCGGTAGCGTAGGGTTCTAGACCCCGTAGATCTTCTAAGTGGGTAATCCAGCGATCGCTCTGCAGCGTTTCGGTAATCAAGCTGGCCAAGCGCGGATTGCTCATCAATAGCCAACGGCGGGGGGTAATGCCATTGGTTTTGTTTTGGAACTTGTTTGGGTACATTTCATAGAAGTCCCGCATTAGCTCCTGCTTGATTAACTCTGTGTGCAGTTCTGCCACGCCATTGACCGTATGGCTGCCGACACAGGCCAAGTGCGCCATGCGCACCTGTTTGGGATGCCCTTCCTCAATCAAAGACATGCGTGCCAAGCGGGCAATGTTGCCAGGGTAGCGCAGGCGAATCTCATTCAGGAAGCGGTAGTTAATCTCGTAAATAATTTCAAGGTGGCGCGGCAGCAGTTGACCAAAAAGTTCCACAGACCAGCGCTCGAGGGCTTCTGCTAGGAGGGTGTGGTTGGTATAGGCAAAGGTGCGCTGAGTAATATCCCAGGCCTTTTCCCAACCCAGTTGGTACTCATCCACCAGCAGTCGCATTAGCTCAGCTACGCCAATCGCCGGATGCGTATCGTTGAGCTGAATTGCCACCTTGTCAGGAAAAGCCTCAAAGCTAGTGTGCCGCCGCAGGTAAAGACGGATGATGTCCTGTAGGGAACAAGAGACAAAGAAATACTGTTGCCGCAGCCGCAGTTCTTTCCCTTGGGGGGTGTTGTCATTGGGGTAGAGAACCTTTGAAATGTTCTCACTGAAGGTTTTTTCAGAGACTGCTTGGGTGTAGTCACCCGCGTTGAAGACCTGAAGGTTAAAGTCTTGGGCGGCGCGGGCACTCCAGAGGCGAAGCGTGTTGACGGTGTTTTTGCCATAGCCAGGAATGGGTGTATCGTAGGGGGTTCCAAACACTGTGGTGCTAGAAACCCAGCGCACGCGGTAGTGCCCTTGAGCATCGGTGTAAGCTTCGGTGTGGCCGCCAAACTTAACCTCGACGTTGTAATCAGGACGGGCAATCTCCCAGGGGTTACCAAAGCGCAGCCAGTTGTCGGGCACTTCGTGCTGCCAGCCATTGGTGATAATTTGCTTGAAAATGCCAAACTCGTAGCGAATGCCGTAGCCGACAGCGGGAATTTCAAGAGTAGCTAGAGAGTCGAGGAAACAGGCGGCCAAGCGTCCCAAACCGCCATTGCCTAGCCCCGGCTCCGGTTCGCGCTCCATCAGTTCGTTGAGGTCAAGGCCAAAGTCAGCCATCGCCTGTTTAGTTTGCTCGTAAAGGCCGACGTTAATCAGGTTATTTAAGAGTAAGCGACCAATGAGAAACTCCGCCGATAGGTAATAGACAACCTTGGCATCCTGCTCAAAATAGGTTTGGGCGGTTTTAATCCGCCGATGCAGCAGGCGATCGCGCACGGTGTAGGCAAGAGCCATGAAGTAATCGTAGGGCGTAGCAAACATGGCATCCTTGCCTTGGATGTAGTGGAGGTTATCGACAAAAGCGCGCTTCAGGGTTTGTACTGTCATCCCTGTGCGATCGCTCTCGATATACAAATCGCAGGGTTCGTCGTTGGCGGCAGGGCTAGGGTGGGAAACTGAATTAACAGGATGACCCTTAGGAGTGGCGGAATTATTCATGCAACCTGTGACTCTGAAGGAATCGGAAGTAACTTAACTTAAGGCTAATACAGATTCATGAAATGTACATTAGATTACCCCTGCGGGAATTTTAATAATTGATTTATCTGCCTTTACATTTTTTTCATCTTCTTAAAGTATGCCCTCAGCTGTTGGACAACCCCTAATCAAACCAACCAATTTCCGCATCCCCAAGGTGAGAAGCGTTGGGATTGGGGGTGGGAATTTCATTGACAAGGGGCTTAAATCCCACGTCCTCAAAACGGTAGGGCTGAGCTGCACTCAGTTGACGAATAACTTGTTTGGCTTCTGCAAATTTGGCTTCTAGCGCCTGATGGCGAGCCTGGAGTTCCTGAAGGGCTGTGTCAAAAGCTTGGGCGCGATCGCGCCACGTTTGCACTTCCTGTTGCAATTGCTCTATCTGGGTATTCTGAGCAGTTTTCTCAGCTTCTGCGGCTACCAACGCTGCTTTGAGGGTCGCCACTTCTTGCTCGAGTTCTGCTTTAGTGGGCTGCTGACGACTCCGCTTGCTAGCGGTTTGACTTTGTTTGGCGACCTCTTGCCGCAGTAAGTCGCTGAGATTCTGATGTTCCATCCAATAGCTAAGTTATTTATAGGATTCATCTTTGCATAAAATTCGCACTGATCGGCTATAATCGCTTGGAATTCTTTTGGCTGTGAGAGTGAAAAATGCTAACCTCGACCGCAACACCGCTGACCACAGAGCAGGCACACCTCAAGATTCAGGGGGGCTATCGGTTATCGGGTGAGGTGAGGATTAGTGGAGCCAAGAATTCAGCACTTGTGTTGATGGCAGGGGCACTCTTAGCAGCCGATACAACCATTCTGCGTGCAGTGCCTGATTTAGCTGATATTCGCCGCTTGGGAGAAATTTTACAAGCATTGGGGGTGAAGGTACAACGCCTCGGGACTGAAACGATTGCTATTGATGCTACGGACTTAAATACCAATGATCCCCCCTATCGCCTCGTTAGCCAACTGCGGGCGAGTTTCTTTGCCATTGGCCCTCTGGTGGCACGGTTGGGTGTTGCCCGTGTCCCCCTGCCGGGGGGGTGCGCCATTGGTGCCCGCCCGGTAGAGCTGCACGTGCGTGGTCTGCAAGCAATGGGTGCCGAAGTTACGATTGATCACGGTGTTGTTACCGCCAGTGCCACCAAACTCAAGGGAACACGGATTTATTTGGACTATCCGAGTGTCGGCGCAACGGAGACCCTGATGATGGCAGCCACCCTTGCCGAGGGGGAAACCACAATTGAAAATGCCGCCCAAGAACCCGAAGTGGTGGATTTGGCGAACTTTTGTATCGCAATGGGGGCAAAAATCTATGGCGCAGGTACCAATTCAATCACAATTGTGGGGGTCGATCGCCTCCACGGCACTGAATATGAAATTATTCCCGATCGCATTGAGGCCGGTACATTTCTTTTGGCAGCCGCTGTCACTCGCTCGGCAATTACCCTTGCCCCCGTGATTCCCAGTCATCTGACTCCCGTTATTGCTAAACTCGAGGAAATGGGAGCAACGGTTGAATTTCCCGATCCCACCCGTGTGCGCTTTATCCCTGCCCAACGCTACCGTGCCACCGATATTGAAACGCTCCCCTACCCTGGCTTTCCCACGGATATGCAAGCTCTAATGATGACGTTGCTGGCCATCAGCGAAGGAAATAGTTTGGTCAGCGAAACGGTGTTTGAAAATCGCTTTGGCCATGTGGCTGAGCTGAATCGCATGGGTGCTGATATTCGTGTCAAGGGCAATCACGCCGCGATTCGAGGGGTACCCCATCTTTCCAGTGCCCCCGTAACGGGTACCGATTTACGCGCCACAGCAGCTTTGGTGGTTGCCGGACTAGCGGCTCACGGAGAAACCCACGTCTATGGCTTGCAGCATTTGGATCGGGGGTATTGGCAAATGGAAGCCAAGTTGCAGGGTTTGGGCGCACGGCTAGAACGCTATGTACCAAGTGCAGCCACCTCTCTAGTCTTTTAGCTCATCGGCGGGACATCCCGCGCTCCCCCGAAGGGGAATCTTGCTGCTCAATGTACCGCTTCAAGACGGGTATGGTGACCGCGCCACCACTGGCGAGGACTCATTCCAAAACACCGACTTGCCATGGCACTTGTTCAGCCGCAGCCTGCAACTAGAGCCAGACTTCAGGTTGTGAATGAACTTGGGCAGCACCAAAACAGGAGGTGGATATGGTCGGCCTCACCGTTGACCTCTGTCAGCTCAGCAGTTTTTAGGATGAAGCGTGTACGCTTAATCCAAAAAATGAACACTTTGCGGCAATATGTTGGGGTCAAAAAAGTGAGCCTAGGGCATCGGCTCACTATAAAATGCAAAGGTCGAAAGACTGGAAAAGCCCGCCCTCTACCCACAGCGTGAGGATCAGGAGTATGTCACTCCGGCCTTGGGAGCAAGCGGGATTTCGTTGCCGATGCCTCCTGTCCATTGGGCCATCACATTCTCGAGAACTTCAGCCACTGTGGGCGTCCAATGTTTCCATGCGCCGAGGGGTAAGGCCAATGCTCCCCAATAGGCACCAAAAAGACAGCTCAAGAAAAGACCAGCGTTCGCTTGTTGCTGGCTGACAATTTGATGAGCTAATTCTAGATCCCAAGGGGCGATCGCCAAGGCATAGCGGAGAATGTCCCCTCTGGCGGCGGGGACAGATAAAGGCTCAGGTGCCCAAGCCGCGTCTAGGTATTCATGCAGCAGGGTTTGGATGTCTTGCAACTCTTTGGCCACTGAAACTAGGGGTTGATCCCATGAGGCGAGCAGTTGTGGAAGCTGTACGCACCAATCCCCCTGGTCACGGAGCAGCCATTGTTGCGGCAGTGTCTGTGCTAAATTCGCATCCTCCTTAGCTAGACCCCATAGGAGTCCTAGCAGGGCACCGCGAAACTGCTCATAGACTCCACCTCTGACCCTCACGCTGATTGCTTTTGACCAACGACAGCATAAAAAGGATCGGTAAAGGCCAGCCAAGACCAGCGACGAGGTAGATGCGTTTTAATCACCTTGAGGGCGGGAATACTGTTAATGTAGGTTTGCACTAACTGTAGGCGATCGCTCTCTGTAGCGTCTCGCCAAGCCTGAATTGCCTTTTCAAAAAACATCCGATTCGAGAAGCTGACAATAACGATGCCTTGGGGCTGCAGGATACGGGCAATTTCTGTGAATATGGCCTCTGGATACTGTAGATACTGTACAGACACTGCCATGAGTACGGCATCAAAACTGGCATCCTCTAGGGGCAAAGCCAGCTCTTTGTTTAAGTCTTGGACAAAGTAACGATCTAGCCGCGGGTTACGGGCTAACTCCGCCGCATTCATACCATGACCCACCACCTCCCCAAAGGATAACTCTGGGGGTAGATGGGAGACCCAACTACTCATGAGATCCAAGATCCGCATTTGCGGCTGCAAGTATTGGCGGTAAAGATCCGTCAGGCGCGCCAGAAAGAAGTCATCCACATGGGTCACAAAGCGGGGCACCGCATAAAAGAGATCGTCGCTACGGCTATCTAATTTCGTGCGCTGTTGGGGATTCAGAATCATTGGGCTAACTGCTGAGTGATCTCCTTCTCAAGATAACGAACCACCTCGGTCAAGGGGAGGGTAGATTTGGCACCTGTTGCGCGAATCACCAGTTCCACTTCGCCATGGGTGATCGCCCGCCCAGTTACCAGTCGGTAGGGAATGCCAATCAAATCAGCATCTTTGAATTTCACCCCTGCCCGTTCATTGCGATCGTCAAGGAGAACCTCAATCCCTACCGCCTGCAGTTGCTCATAGAGGTCAGTGGCCACTTGCAGTTGCTGGCTGTCCTCAATGTTGGGCACGACAATGATCACTTGATAGGGGGCGATCGCCAGTGGCCAAATAATCCCTTGGGCGTCGTGGTGCTGCTCCACCGCCGCCTGTGCCAAGCGGGAAACACCAATGCCATAGCAGCCCATCACCAGCGGCACCTCTTCCCCCTGTTCATTGGTGTAGGTGGCCTTCATTGCCTGAGAATACTTGGTGCCCAATTGGAAAATATGGCCAATTTCAATACCTCGAGCACTTTCTAGGTACTGATTGGGATCGTGACAGGCGCGATCGCCGGCTTGGGCTTTGCGCACATCCGCCACAATTGCCGGCAGGGGACAGGATTTGCCCCAGTTCACCCCCACCCGATGCTGTTGATCGCAATTGGCTCCTGTAATAAATCGCTGCAACGCCGTCACGGTACAGTCGGCAATGCGAATCCACTGGGGAATAATCTGGGGATCGGCTTTAATAACGGCATCCTCTAGATCAGGGCCAATGTAACCAAAGGGAATGGGGGTTGCTGCCCACTCTTGAGCCGTATTGGCATCCGCCATCCGCAGATCCAGCAATTTTTTTGCCCCGTAGTTGGGCGCAAGGGAAGTGAGAGTGTTGGACAACTTGACGCTGTTCACCTCTTGATCGCCGCGAATACTCACCAACACTAGACCAATCCGTCCGTTATCAAACACCGCACGATAGAGCACATTTTTTACAATTTGGCTGGGATGGCACTGTAACTGTTCAACGAGGGCATCAATTGTTGCCGCATTGGGAGTCTCCAGCGTTGCCACCTTTTTGTAAGTTGTAGGCAGGGGATCTGGGGGCAGTGACACCGCCTTTTCCGCATTGGCAGCGTATTGACCGTCAGCCGTATAGAGGACTTCATCTTCGCCGGTAGCCGCCAGCACCATAAACTCATGGGATGCTGAGCCACCAATTGCACCCGAATCTGCCTCTACGGCGCGAAACGTCAGGCCACAGCGGTGGAGAATCCGGCTGTAGGTTTTGTACATGAGCTGATAGGTCTCCTTGAGGCTGGCCACATCAGCATGGAAGGAGTAGCCATCCTTCATAATGAATTCCCGTCCCCGCATCAGCCCAAATCGCGGTCGAATCTCATCGCGGAATTTTGTTTGGATTTGGTATAGGTGAACGGGCAACTGCCGATAGGAGCGAATTAAGTCCTTGGCAAGAGTGGTGATGACCTCTTCATGGGTAGGGCCTAGTCCTAACTGTCGCTGGCTACGATCCGTCAAGGAAAACATAATCCCCTCAGCCTTGGTATAGGTATCCCAGCGCCCGGACTCTTGCCAGAGCTCAGCGGGTTGCAATTGCGGCAGCAAACATTCCAGGGCGCCACTGCGATTCATTTCTTCGCGGACAATAGCACTGACTTTTTGCAGCACTCGCCACATCAGGGGCAGGTAGCTATAGATGCCACTGGCAATCCGTCGAATATATCCCGCCCGCAGCAATAATTTGTGACTGGGAATTTCTGCTTCCGCTGGATCATCGCGAAGCGTAACAAAGAGCATTTGCGAGAGGCGCATAGCTGGGCTACCGATACTGCACAGAGCCTCTATTTTACGATTTACGATGACCAGCGATCGCTAGGGGGTAGCCATTGGTTCGGATTCCGCTAGTGGGGGTTGAACAGGTATCGGCGTAGGAGCAGCAGGACCTTCCGGTGTAGGTGAAGGACTGGCAGGAGCAACCGCGGTCTCAGGTGTTGGTGTAGATCTAGGAGAGGCTTCCGGTGCGGCTGCAGGGATGGTGGCCTCTGGCGTCGGTGTTGCCGGGGCAGATGATTCTGGCTCGGCTGCTTGTTCAGAGGTACGTTTAGGGACACTGGGGGGGCTTTCCCACCAGGGAATTGTGGGAATCGCTTGCTGCCGTTGACGCAGGCTCAATTCGTAATCCCATTGCCAAATTTTGTTCAAGGCTGCACGGTAGAGGGCGCGATCGCGACGAATTTGCTCAGCGGTTTGGATGGCTTCCTCAAGTTTGCCTTCCTGGGCCAAACGAATGGCTCGATCCAAAATGGGACGATCCTCAATTTCTTCGAGTTTCTCTTGCCACTCGTTGCGATAGTTGGCCACTGCGGTAGCGAGCACAGCATTGGCGGGGAACAATCGGAGAACTCCCAAAGCAGCTTGGTATTGTTTCTGTTCTGCGAGGGCGATCGCCGCATGGAGCAGGGGCTGCTCATCAATTGTGCGCAGATCCCGCTGCCAAAGAGCAATTAAACCCTGGGCTTGAGCCCGTTCCGGCTGACCAAGGGACACCTGCCGAGCTTGAGCAATGGCCAATGCATACCCCCAGCGCAGACGGGAACTAGCAAGCCACGAGGCCCACTGAAGATGCTGCCGGTTACGTAACTGTTGCTGCCATCTTTTGAGGTAAGCTTGAGCCGATTCATAAAGTGGATCGGTGCTGGGAATTTGCTGCACCCGAGCAATCGCCTCCCAGTAGCTCAAAACTGTGCCCTTGGCTGCAAGAGCTTTGGCCTGACCCAAGATGACAATTGGGCGATCGTGGTAGGAAACATCAAGAGCTGGGGCAATTTTCTCAATCAGGGCTAAAGCGCCCTCGCGATCGCCTGTCGCCAAGCGTTCCTCTGCATAGGTAAACACTTTGGGAATCCAACGGCGAATATCCGCCTGGGCCTGGGAATAGACAACCGCCTGTGGGGGAATTTTTAGAGCCAGCATCACCGCCTCTGCTAGTTCATTGGCCGTTAACCAAGCCGCCAAATCCCGTGCCTGCACCAGTTGTACCCACGCATCCTGTTCTTGGGAGATGCGCACCGAGAGCTTTTGTGCCTGTTCGCGCCAGTAGTCGGTGGCCAATTGATTCATTAATTTCACTTGCAGCAATGCCAATCCCCAATCCTGCTGGCGCAGCGCCGCCTCAGCCGTGGTCAGTAAGTTCCCCCCTTCTCCCACATTTGTTGCAGTCAGCAGCTCTTGGGCTTGGGAGTAGGCCGCTGCGGTGGTGGGGATTTTTTGCAAAAGCAAGGTGGCTAGGTCAATATTGCCTTGGCTTAACTGTTGATGGGCAATCACCAATAGGGCGGCTGACCACTCATCCACACGCCGCTTAGCTTGGGGAAAGAGGGGGTGATCTTCTGGCCATTGACTGACCGTTTCAATTGCTTGAGCTAGAGAGGGTAAGTTGCCGTGGAGGGCTGCTTGATCGGCGCAGTAGAGGCGATCGCCCTCGCTCATAATCAGGCTGGGGTGACGACAATCGGGCAAGGGGGGTAAAACCAATAGCCAAGCAGTGGCGGTCATCAGGGTTGCTCCGGAGATTAAAAAGGGGATGAGCCAAGGCCACCCCTCATATGCCATAAGTCGTTGGCAGTAGGTTTGCCAACGGGCGGGCAGAGATTCAGTGGTCGTTGTCTCCATAGGGGCGATCGCTAGCTCCGCTGACTTAGGAACCCGCCGGAACCACCGTTGCCAAACCTCTAGTACTTTCATGTCCTGCTGCGGCTCCTCACCCACTGCCTATCATTTCCCTCGGATGCTAGGGAAGTCGTTAGAACTTGTTATAGCAAATCAACTTGGCAATTCCCTTCTCAAGTTGCCGTTTTCCACGGCAGGATTATAATTTAAGGATATGAATCGCAATAATCCTTAACATTTCTCCTGATTTTGCAACGCCTGTGACCGCACTCTGGCAACGCTTAATTTTAATCTCTCCCTTTTTCTTTTGGGGAACTGCCATGGTGGCTATGAAAGAGGTGATGCCCCACACCTCGCCGCTGTGGATTGCCGGTGTACGCCTTGTGCCCGCAGGCCTTCTGGTTTTAGCAGTGGCGATCGCCCTCGGTAAACCCCAACCCAATAGTTTGCGGGCCTGGGGATGGATTAGTCTTTTTGCTCTTGTGGATGGTTTCTTATTTCAGGGGTTTCTGGCCACAGGCTTAGCGAACACTGGGGCAGGGCTTGGCTCTGTAATGATTGACTCCCAACCCTTGGCGGTGGCATTGCTGTCTCGCTGGCTGTATCAAGAGCAAGTTGGTGGTTGGGGTTGGCTGGGGCTATTTCTTGGCTTAGTGGGCATTAGTGGCATTGGTCTAGGCGATGATCTGTTGACTTTGCTCCATGAACCGAGCGCATGGCAAGGTATTCCTTGGGGACAGTGGTGGCAGCGGGGTGAACTGTGGATGCTCTTGGCTGCCCTCTCAATGGCAGTGGGGACAATTCTCATGCGTCCCTTGACACGCTATGCGGATCCCGTTGTCGCTACAGGCTGGCACATGGTCTTGGGGGGGCTACCCCTATTGCTCTGGCCGAGTCTCAATACTCCCGCCCCCTGGGCAACCCTACATTGGGCCGATGTCCTCAACCTTGGCTATGCGACCCTCTTTGGCAGTGCACTGTCCTACGGTGTCTTTTTCTATTTTGCTGCCAAGGGAAACCTCACCAGTCTCAGTGCCCTGACGTTTCTCACACCAGTCTTTGCCCTCACCTTTGGCCATTGGATTTTGGGCGAAACCCTCAGTCAAATTCAGTTGGTGGGGGTGGGGTTGACTCTCATTAGCATTTACATGATCAATCAGCGCCAAGCTCTCAAACTCCCCTTACCCACTCGCTTGCGTGAATCGGCAACTTCTGTCAGCGTTAAGGTGGTTGATCAGATGAAATAGCCTGAGTCTGCAAGCCGCAGCGTTACCAGCCCCCAGCAAGTTTATGAATCAACCCATTCACTTGATCCAGTTATCCGATCTGCATTTATTTGCCACAGAGGAAGGCAGACTCCTTGGTCTGCCCACAGCTCAATCCCTAGCTGCTGTTTTAGATGCAATTCGCCCTCAGTTTCCCAATGCCCTCCTACTGACGGGAGATTTGGCCCAAGAACCCGTTGCCACCACCTACGACCGTTTGGCCACTGCCTTTGGGGACTTCACCTGTCCTGTATATTGGATTCCCGGCAATCATGATGAACCAAGGGCAATGCTGCCGGCGCTTGAACGTCTGCCGCTGAGGGGCGATCGCCAGATCACCCTTGGCACTTGGCAAGGCCTGCTCCTCAGCTCCCAAGCGGATGGTAAAGTTCATGGTGAATTGAGTCCTGAGATTTTAAGTTGGCTAGAGGAGACCTTGAGTCGCACCGGCGATCGCCCCACATTCATTGCCCTGCACCATCCCCCCTTTAAGACCGGTGCCCCTTGGCTCGACAGTAGCCGCCTACAGAACCCTGAGCATCTTTTTGCCGTTCTCGATCGCCATCCGCAGGTGAAACTTGTTCTCTTTGGTCACATCCATCAAGAATTTGCCACAGAGCGGCAAGGGGTAACGTATCTAGGTTGCCCTTCCACCTGTATCCAGTTTTTGCCTCGCGCCCCTGAATTTTCCCTTGAACCCATTGGCCCGGGTTTTCGCCATCTATGGTTATGCGCCGATGGCACATTTCGCACCCATATTGAGCGGGTAGAGATTCCCCTGACATTGGACTTTAGCGCCAAAGGGTATTGATACTAATTCAATTTAACTTAAAGATAGCGCTCATGAAGGCTGTGTCATGAACAACAGCCGGTAGAGCCTCTGTAAGCGTTCCTGTTCTCGGGCATTGGTTTTGTGCTGTATAGCTTAGGGATGATGAGGGTGGGGGTGGTATCCTGATCTACTAGCATTGAAGGGCAAAATGTTAAAATATCGTCGTTCCGTAGCACATGAGACACTCTCTTGACGCAGGCGACTAATCTTCCGGGCATTGATTCCCCCCAAATTGATGAATTTTTGCAAGAATTAGCGACAATCCAAGACTCTGGTCCTAAGCGGATTGCGCTCCTTGGCTCGCGTCACGTCCCGATCACCCATCAGCACCTTATTGAAATGATGAGCTATGCCCTCGTGCTGGCGGGTAACCGCTTGATGACGTCAGGTGCCGTTGGCACCAATGCGGCGGCGATTCGGGGAGCAATGCGGGCAAACCCCAATTTGCTGACGGTGATCTTGCCCCAGAGTCTAGAGCGCCAACCTCGGGAATCCCGGCAACAACTGGACAAGGTGATGCACTTAGTGGAAAAACCAGAAAACGATCACCTGCCCCTTGCAGAGGCCAGCTCCCTCTGTAATCAGGAAATTATTTCCCGCTGCCAGCAATTAATTTGTTTTGCCTTCCACGATAGCCACACACTGCTGCAAACCTGTCAACTGGCAGAAGAACAGCATAAGGTGGTTACACTCTTTTACTTTGATTAGCCGGGGCGGTTTTCCTCACCTAGGGCGATTAAATCCCTATGCCAAAATAGGGACAGGGTTCAAGGTTGACACGCCATGGGCGGCTTTTACCACTGGTATCGAAATGTCCTGCGGCATCCTAAATATCGCTGGTTAATTATTGCCGCCAGTTTGATTTATTTGCTTAGTCCCTTGGATATTTCACCGGATATGCTGCCGATCGTCGGCCAGTTGGATGATGTAACTGTCATCGTAATCCTGGCCAGTGAGCTAACGCAATTGCTGGTGGAGCGGGTGAAACAAAAGCGATCGCCCCATGTTACCCCCACTGTAGATGCAGAAGCAGAGCACGTTTAGCAATTAGTCCCGCGATCGCAAGTCACTGCCAACGGAACGCAACAGCCAGCGGTTTTGTACATAGTTAAGGGCGCCGCTAATTAGTGCGGCTACCATTAAGATGCCAATGGCCGGCATAAAAAGGGGCTGCCAGAGACTCAGCCAGAGATCGAACCCCAACGGCAGGGCAAAAGAGCGCCCAACAAGCGCAATCACAAACCAGCCAAAACTGGCAAGGACAAAGAAAGTATCCGCTACCAAAAGCCAATTGAGCACTTCCTGCACCCGTGCCATGGCTATTCTCCCAGTACCCACTGTTTAACACGGGCAAGGCTCTCCCAATCAGGTTTGCGTTGCAGGCCATCGGCAAAGTTATCTATGACCTCTTGACGCAATTCAGCAACGGCAGCAATAACCGTTTGTGCCAGTTCAATATGGGGGCGCACACCCTTTTGCCCTGTTTCGAGCATCGCCACGGCAAGGTTAATGCGGGCTTGGGGATCCTCAGGGTTGAGTTTAACCGCTTTTTGGGCGGCCTTCAGCGCAGATTGGGGTTTGTCATCAAGGAGGTAGAGCCATGCTAGGCACGTCCAAGCAGAACTGCTTTTTTGGGCACGCTGGCAAATTTCTTTAAAAGTGGGAATAAGTTCTGAGGCAGGTGCCCCCTCCTTGTAACGGGCGATCGCTGCCTCAAATTGACGTTCGACTTCACTAATTGTCTGAGAGGTGGTCAATGGCAAGTCTCCTTAAGCAGAAAACGACGTACCACAGCCACAGGTTTGGGTGGCATTGGGATTGATAAACTTAAAGCCGCCGCCAATGAGGGCATTGCTGTAGTCGAGAACCAAGCCATAGATGTAGAGCATACTCTTGGGATCTGAGACCACCTTGAAGCCATCATAGTCAAAGACTTGATCCTCAGGACGGATGTTGGCGGGGTCTTCAAAGTCCATCGTGTAGGACATCCCCGAACAGCCGCCCCCTTTGACCCCTACCCGCAAACACAGGTCTTTGCCGTGCTGATTGCGGAGTTCGAGCACGTGCTTGAGGGCAGCCTCAGTCATCATAATTCCCTTGGCGGGTTGTGTGGCCTGTGTCATTACCCACTCCTGAAAGACTTTAAACTTTATCGTAGCAAGTTCAGCGGTGGCTCACCATCTCATGGGCACGCTTAAAGGCTTCATCGAGCACCTCAGAGAGAGTGGGATGGGTGTGAACATTAAAGGCCAAGTGGCTCACGCTCTGGCGATCGCGAATAGCATTGGCCGCCTCTTGAATTAAATCCGAAGCGTGGAGGCCAAAAATATGTGCCCCCAGTAGCTCACCCGTATCGGCGCGGAAAATCACCTTGGCTAGGCCATCGGTTTCTGTTTCCGCCAGTGCTTTGGAGTTGCCCTTGAAGTAGGTGCGCACCACCTGTACCTCAAAACCTTCTTTTTCTCCAAGCTCACGGGCTTGGGGTTCCGTCAAGCCGACGAAGCTTATCTCAGGATGAGTAAAGGCCGCTGCAGGAATACTGCGATAATCCACTTGGTGAGGCCGCCCGACAATAGTTTCAACAACAGCAATTCCTTGCGCTGAAGCGGCATGTGCCAGCATCATTTTCCCCGTGGCATCGCCAATAGCCCACAAATGGGGAACGGGTTCACCCTCTTTAGTTACCGCCAGATACTCATCCACGGGAATAAAGCCGCGCTTGTCGGTACTCACGCCCACACTCTCTAAACCCAGGTCTTGGGTGGCAGGAATGCGACCGGTGGCGACAAGGCAGGCATCCACCTCTAGAACATCCACCAGTTCTTTTGTTTTTGCATCCGCCAACTCAATGACCACCGGACTGCCGGGAATGACGCGCTTGGCTAGGGTACCACTGTAGGTTTCAATGTCGCGAGGGGCAATCAACACGCGCTGCGCCTGCTTGGCAATATCTGGATCAAACGTGGGCATCAGTTGATCCAGTGCTTCAATCATGGTCACTTCACTGCCAAGGGCGGTGTAAATATCGGCGAATTCTAGACCAATATAGCCACTGCCAATAATGGCCACCCACTGGGGCAACCAATCCAACTTAATGGCATCGTCACTGGTATAAACGGTTTTGCCATCCACCTCAATGCCGGGGGGTACCCAGGGCACTGAGCCAGTGGCAATGATAATGTCTTTGGCTGTTACGGTTTTTTCGCCCGTAGCCGTGGCAATACTTACCTTTTGGGAACCGGCCACTCTACCACGGCCAATGAGCGTATCCACGCCAAGACGCTTAAGACTATTGGTGAGATCACTGCGGATTTTCTGCACCAGATTGGCGGCATGGGCAGCAACGCCAGCCCGATCTACATTCACTTGCCCCAGTTGAATCCCAAGGGCTTGCCAATGGCTGGCTTGGCGCAGTTCCCGCACGCGCCCAGCTGCCGCAAGGAGCGCCTTGGAAGGAATACAGCCGCGATTGACACAGGTGCCGCCCATTTCTGCGGCTTCGACAATGGCCGTTTTTAGACCCACACTAACGGCATGTAGGGCAGCCCCATGCCCCCCCACACCCGCACCAATAATCACCAAATCATAGTCAAAGCTCAAGGCCGCTTCTCCCCAACAGTATTCCCTTAGCTTATCAAAGGCTGTTCCCAGTGAGAACTTAGGCCTTTTGGCTATAGGCAGTTAGGGGTTCTTTGATCCAGCGAATATAGAGATGCTTGAAGGTGGATTTGAGGACGCGGGGGGCGCCAAAGTCAATGGGCATCATTTGCTGAGGCAGTTGCCAATCCCGAATGGCTAATTCATGGGGCTGTGCCAGGGGAAAGTCAATTTCACTGAGGTCGTAGTTGTAGCCAAGGGCTGTGGCGGCGCGTTGGGTGGGAATACGCTCAGGAGCCACGTTGAGAATGGCCACAAGGGCGCGATCAAGGGCAAAAACATCCTGACTGGCCCCCAAAACATTGAGGGGCCGCGGTGTCCCGCCACTGGGGCCATTGCCTTCATGGCCGATAATGCCATCTACAATGGTTAAGTCTGGGGCGATCGCCCGTGCGGTTTCCACAAGCATGCGGCCAAAGCGATCGGCATCCTTACCGGCTTCCATGTGCCACCAGGCCTTCATTTTGCCGGGGACACAGCCAAAGAGATTTTTCACCCCAAGGGTCAACGTCAGTTGCACGTGGGATTTCACCTTGGGCAGGTTAATGACCACATCGGCAGCCATGGCCTCCTTGCTAAGGCGCAGATGGGCAAACTCAGGGTTATCGGTGGGGTAGCGATCGCCATGGAACTCAATGACCGGTAGATTCAATTCCTGAATAAAAGGCAAATAACCATTGTTGCGGGCGACCCCCAAGGCGGAGCCAAAGGCAGGCCCATCCCCTAGGAAGGGTTGTCCACCAACTGCCTGCACCATCTTGGCCACACAATAGACCAGCTCTGGACGGGTAACACATTCGTGTTTTGGCCGTGCGCCCGTGAGTAAATTTGGCTTGAGCAGCACGCGATCGCCCGGTTTAACCATCGCCGCCATTCCCCCTAAGGGGGCTAAGAGTTGTTCAAGGGACGCCCTAAGATGGTCAGGGTCGTAGGATGTTGCCCGCAGTAAACTTACGCTTGGCATAGGAGGCTTCTCTCCATTGGCATCTTTTCTCCACAGTGTGCCACAAAGATAAAATCCAAGCTTTTTTAACCCCCGTCTAATGCCCCCTGAAACTAACATTAGATGATGAAAAAGCTGCAAAAAGATACAGTAAACATACGATAGAGATAGGGAGATGTCTGCTAACAAGCGATTGCGAATGCCCCAAGGCCTTGAATCAGAATTTCGACAGCAGGTGGACCGCCTGCATCGCCTTACCGTTCTTATGCGCTGGAGTGTGGTGCTCTTTCTTTGGTTGACTGTGGGCACCGTGAGTCTCTGGGGCTTTCGCTATGAAATCAGCCTCATGCGAGAGCATTTTACGTGGGCAGCGTTGCGCTATGGCATTCTCTTCAATCGGCTACCGGCAATTGGCCTAGCCCTGTGTATTGGCATGACCCTGAGTGTTCTTTACTGGCAGACCCGCAACATTTTCTGGGGCAGACCTCGCCAGTGGCAACAACGTCTAGAAAAACAAGTGCTGCGCATTCGTCAACAGGGGAAACGTCATCCTCTATGGCATTGGGTATGTCGGCAGTAGCAGAGCTGCCAGGGGCGCCGGCACCGGAAAAACAATCAGCAGCAGCAACACCAGTGCCATCAAGCCGAGGGCATCGCGCCAGTTATCCAATTCACTGACATCATTGAGGGCAGGTTCATCAAAGGCGGGCATAAAGAATAAAATCAGTGCCCAGACAAAAAGCCATGGTTGAGTAAACGAGAGAATCAGCACGAGTAAACGGCTCACTTGGCCAATGATCGCCCCCAGCCGATGGCCATACATGGCATGAACAATGTGACCCCCATCCAACTGCCCCACTGGCATGAGGTTCAAAGCTGTTACCACCAAGCCCAGCACCCCAGCCACTGCCATTGGATGGAGGTGCAGCGCACTGTCATCCTTGAGGGCAGCGCCAAAAATTGCTTTGGCAATGAGGGCAAACAGAATCGAAATGCGTGGGCTAAACACCTGAGGATTGAGGGCCTGCTCTGCAGCATTGGCGGGCAGTTGCACCACCTCAGACTGTTGTAACCCCCAAACCAAAATCGGTAGGGTGACCAGCAACCCAGCAATTGGACCTGCAATACTGATGTCAAAAAGGGCGCGGCGATGGGGAACGGGCGATCGCATTTGGATAAAGGCACCTAGTGTGCCCATCGCAAAAGGTAGAGGAATAAAGTAGGGCAGCGTTGCCTTGACACCGTAATACCAAGCCGTAGCAAAGTGTCCTAGTTCATGGATGCCCAAAATCAAGAGCAGGCTGACGCTGTAAGGCAACCCCTGCCAGAGCAAACTTGGATTGAGCCGCAATTCTTTCGCCGTCAGGTCAGGTGCAGCAAGTGCCAACCCGGCAACAGTGGTGGTGAGAAATGTGAAAGCAAGTAGGCCAAGGCTCAGGGCGGGACGAAAAAGCTGTTGGGGCTGGGGCAGGCGATCGCGGGGAATCAAGGCAAAAAAGGGCTTATTACTTAGACCCACTTGAAACATGACCAAAAAGCGATCGCCAAACCGTTGGGCAATATTGCGCTCCACTGTTTCATAGACTTGGCTGGCATCACCGCGCATTTGCCCTCGGCAGATCACTGCCTGCGGACGATACTCAATTTGTTGCAAGTAATACATGCCCCAAGGGAAACAGCTCTGCAATTGCGTTTCTTCATCCTGACTGAGGAGCTTGCCATTTTCCGTCAGTGGGGGTGTCAAAGGCGGCGCTGTCGGTGGTGCCGCGGGTAGGGGGGGCTGGCCTCGGCGCAAAAGCACAAGGTACAGCACAGAACTGGTCACAAAAACAAAGATCAACCATCCTGACGGCACAGGGGTATTCCCTAGCAGCAGCAGCCAACCCCCAATAAAAAATGCTGGCAGCATCAGCACCAGCCACAGGAGCCACCAAGGAGTTTGACTGACACGGGCAGCACTCTGGCGGACAATAAAGACTAAGATCAAACCCAATACAATAAGGGAAATCCATGTCATGATTTCGATACCTGTGGCTCAACAACAGAAACCGCCCCGCCTTGTATTGCCCATGGTCTATGGGTTTCCACCAAACCGCGAGACGCTGGGAGGCACTGCTTATCTCATTGTAGAAAATGATGGCAATACCCTTATTGATTCCCCCCCTTGGACCGATAGCAGTCAAGCCTGGCTCAGGGAACAGGGTGGCCTTAAGCGCCTCATCCTGACCCATCGGGGGGCGATCGCCCGTGTCAGGGAGATTCAACGCACCTTTAACTGTGAAGTAATCATCCATGCTCAGGAGGCCTATCTTTTGCCCCAAGTGACGGTAACCTCGTTTAACCACCATCTAGCCATCGGTGAAACCCTCGAAATTCTCTGGACACCCGGCCATTCCCCCGGCAGTGCCTGTGTCTATTGGTATCCTCAAGGGGGCGTTCTCTTTACCGGCCGCCATTTGCTACCCACGCCTACGGGAGAACTGGCACCGATTAAAACGGCCACCACCTTCCACTGGCCTCTGCAACTGCGCAGCGTTGAAGCCTTAAAAGCCTTCTGTCGGCAGAAGTCCTTGAGTTATTTGTGTCCGGGAGCGAATATTGGTTTTCTGCGGGGGAGCCTAGCGATCGCCAATGCCCAAGCCGTTTTGCAGGAACTCTCTGTTGATAACCTTTTGGTTAACAAGGTTTAATGTTTTCTTAATTTTTCCATGAGGGTAATACAGGTTCGGAAAAAGGAACTTAGAGAGATCGTTAAGCCTCACTTGTATCAAGACTTGCATCCTCTATAGTAAAGGTGGGCAGAGGGAACAAGCCCAAGGAATACCAAGGAAAAAAAACAAGGTTAGTTGTTGGAGTTGTTCTCTCTGTAAACCATCCCATGGGCAATCTAAAACCTTAAAGAACACAGGAGGATAAGCGTATGGCACTCGTTCGTTGGGAACCGTTCCGCGAAATCGATGCGATACAACGCCAAATGAACCGTCTATTTGATGAATTGATTCCCTTGACCGAACGCCGCAGTGATCTTAGCTTCCTGCCGGCAGCGGAACTAGAAGAAACTCCCGATGCTTTACTTCTAAAAATTGAACTGCCCGGCATGGATGCCAAAGACTTAGATATTCAAGTCACGGCGGATGCGGTCTCTGTCAGTGGCGAACGCAAATCTGAAAGTAAAAGCGAAAGCAACGGTATCAAACGCACCGAATTCCGCTACGGTAAATTCCAACGGGTCATTCCTCTGCCAGTGCGGATTCAAAACACCGACGTCAAAGCCGAATACAAAGATGGCATCCTGCACCTGACCCTGCCGAAAGCAGAAGAAGAGAAAAACCGCGTTGTCAAGGTGAACCTTGGCTAGTCCGCCGCTGTCGAGGCCGAACATCAAGGTTATCAAACCGGTAAAGATCCCCCAGCAATGGGGGATTTATTTTTGAGTGTAAATGTCAAAGAAAACTATGAAGCTAAAGCCACTTCCACCAGTTGCTGCAATTCGCCACTTTGGTATAGTTCAATGAGAATATCTGAACCACCGATAAACTCCCCATTGATGAACACTTGGGGAATCGTTGGCCAGTTGGAATACTCCTTAATTCCTTGGCGAATTTCAAAATCCTCAAGGACATCCACCGTTTCATAGGGAACACCGAGGGCGTTCAAAATTTGCACTGCGTTGTTAGAAAACCCACATTGGGGCATCAGCTTACTACCCTTCATAAAGACAATGATCTTGTTGCTCTTGACAAGGTGATCAATTTTGGCGTGGAGTTCGGGTGTCATTGTTGGTTCTCCTTCTGAGATTGAACAATTAAAAGCAATGGATTGAATTGTCGGCTATTGAAGTTGTGCCCATTGTTGCGGGGTATAGGTCTTGAGGGCAAGGGCATGGAGTTCATTGCTGGCCATCAGCTCCTTGAGGCTGCCATAGACCAATTGGTGCTGCTGCACCAGTGGCTTACCCTCAAAGGCGGCAGAAACCACTACAGCTTCGTAATGATCCCCACCCCCGGTCAAATCCTGCACTTGAACAAAAGCATCAGGCAAGCTGGATTGAATTAAGGTGGTCAGTTGTTCAGGGGTAACCATAGATAATCATTTATTAATGACTGGAATCAAGAACCAGTGAATCTATCTCCTTTAGTCTATCGCTAAATGTCTAAATGTTCTCCAAATGTTCAGTTGTCGAAGTCTGGAGGGGTTGACACCGGCGGAGGGCGCGCACCAAGTCTTCAAGGTTAATGGGCTTGCTTACATAGTCATCCATACCGGCATTGCGACACAGCTGGCGATCGCTCTCCATGGCATTGGCTGTCATCGCAATAATGCGTGGGCGGGGTTGGTTCAGCCGTTGAAACAGGTCAATCACCTCTCGCGTGGCCGTCAACCCATCCATTTCTGGCATTTGCATATCCATCAAAATCACATCGTAGGGTTGCCGCTGCACAGCATCTAGCACCTCTAACCCATTGGCGGCAATATCACCACGATAGCCTAATTTTTCCAAAATGCGTAATGCCACCATTTGATTCACCTTGTTATCCTCAGCAACAAGAATACGTAAGGGCGGCAAATCCTGCTTTAGACTATCAATGGACACGGTTTTGCTCTTGCTGGTTTTAGCTTCAACGGGCTGCGGCCTATGGCTAAAAAGATCCTTGAGGACATTGTAGAGGTTGGATTGCTTCACTGGCTTACTAATGAGGGCATGAAACAACGGTGATTGATCTGCCCCAAGGGAATTGCCCAAGGAGGTGAGCAAAATCAGGGGAATTTCTGGATGGATCTTGTGAATTTCCTTGGCCAGTGTCAAGCCGTCCATTTCCGGCATTTGCAGATCTAAAATGGCCACATCTGGAGGCGATTGTGTTTTGAGTAGTGTCAATGCCTGCTGGCCATTCTCAGCAATTAGGGATTTCATTTGCCATCCCTTCGTTTGCAATGCCAGAATTTGGCGATTGGTGGCATTATCATCCACAATCAGCACTGAACGATCTTTCAAGCAAGATTCTTGCTCCATGGCGCACTTCTGAGCATTGGGATTCAGGAGCAGCCGCACCGTGAAATAAAAGACTGAACCCGTCTCCTTGATCGGAATCGATTCATAGTGTGGCGGTGGATTGCCACCAACTATCAAAGGGGTATTCTGAGTTTTACTTTCGACCCAAATGCGGCCATTCATGCACTCCACCAGCCGCTGGCAAATCGCCAATCCCAGACCCGTTCCCCCGTAGTGGCGGGTAATTGAGGCATCCACTTGGCTAAAAGGTTTGAAGAGTCGCTTCATTCCCTCTGGCGTGATACCCACCCCCGTATCCTGAATGGCAAAGAGAAACTCATAGTAGTTGGGCAAAAACTCGTATTGATGGATAGGGCGACCCTTGAGATGGAGAATGACTTCGCCGCTTTGGGTAAACTTGATGCTGTTGCCAATAAGATTGACTAGGACTTGCCGTAGCCGTCCCATATCCCCTATGACATGGGCAGGAGTCTCCGCATCAATATGAGCGAGGAGCTCAATCTGTCGTTCAACCGCACGGGGGGCCATAAGGTCAAAAACATCTTCAACGCAGTTGTGTAAATTAAAGGGGTAGGCCTCTAGTTCCAGCTTGCCGGACTCAATTTTAGAAAAGTCAAGAATATCGTTGATGATTGTGAGTAGCGCATCCCCACTGAGGCGAATGGTGTTAAGAAACTCCCGCTGCTGAGGATTGAGAGGGGTGTCGAGCAATAATCCCGTCAAGCCAATAATGGCGTTCATGGGTGTGCGGATTTCGTGGCTCATCGTTGCCAAAAACTCACTCTTGGCGCGGCTAGCCTCTTCGGCAGCTTTTCGGGCTTCCTCTAAGAGTTCTTGTTGCTGCATCATTTGCGAGATGTCTTCCCATGTACCCACAAAGGTTATTACCTTGCCGTCCTCGATGATGGGAATGACGCGGGCATTAATCCAGCGCACTCTGCCATCGGGGTAAGACAAGCGGAAGCGTTCATTGACGGGCTGGTGGTCTTTTTTACAGCGCTCCCAAGCGGCAATGAAGCGATCGCGATCCTCCGGGTGGAGTCGTTCTATCCAGTGGGCTTCTGCCTCCGCTTGTGTTTTGATCTCTAGCAGGTTAAGTAGTGTTTGATTGAGAAAAGTGCTACGTCCATTAATATCTGCTGTAAAAATGCCGACGGGCGCCATTTCGCTGACACTGCGAAACCTTACGTCGCTCGCTTTAAGGAGTTGATTGAGCTTCTGCTTACGGCAATGATCCGCTGTAATAATTGCAACTCCTATCCCACTGGCTGCCCAGAAAACCAAGAATAGAAAAACAAATTGTAGGTTTAGAGGGTCTAACTGTCGTTGAACAACGTTAGGTGGGATCAAAGAAAGAACCCAGAGACGATACTCGTTTTGATAGATGGGTGTTCCGTTAGTTAGATCCGCAGAGATATAATGTGCTCTAAAGGGCAGAGCTAATCGAAAAGCAAAGAGACCATGGGCATGATAAAAGCTACGACTTGCGTGGGACTGCATCTGCTCCCATAATTCAGGATACTGATTCTGTACTGTAAAATGCTGCCGATCTGAATAGCGAAAGCCCCATTCATGGTTAATACGGTCTCCTAACAACCAATACCCTTGCGCATTCACTAAAAAGCAACTGCCATAAACCCCTTGGCAGCCATTGATTAGGTTTTGGAAGAGACGCTCTGCTCGGTAGCGTACAATCAAAAAACCGATGAGCTCCCGCTTACGGCCGTAAACCGGTGTTGCAATGTAGAGAATAGGGGTTGCGACTAAAAAGGTTGGCTGTGAAGGATGCAGCTCAATATCTAGAGGAGAGATAAAGATTTCGGGATCCCGTAACTGACGAATGACCGGCCAGTAGGTTTGGCTGACAATTGGATCAGGAGATGTTCCTGACAAAACTGTGCCCAAGTTGTGACTAAGGGCGAGGCTCAGCTTTAGAGTACCACTAGGGGAGAGAAAATAAACACGATCGTAACTGCGTTTCCAAAGCATCCAGTCACCGACATTTTGCCGGATTGCCTGTAATTGTTCTGAATCAGAAGTGTTACTGCTTAGCTCATCAAAACTATGTAGTTTCGTGATACTGAGGATTTCCTCAGCAACTACTTCATAATGATTGCTAAGGATAAGGCTGCCTCGCTCGACTTTGCTTTCTTCCCGCAATTGTAGATCGCTGAGAATACCTTGGCGCTGGGCGAGGTAAATAGGAGCAAGAATTGCAACTAGAACTGCCGTTGCTGGAACAAAGAGTTTCAAGAAGTACTGCAACGGTGGCTTGATCATAGCGTTGTTGGCTATTTGCGGGGGAAAGAAGGACTATTCAACAGGGCAAGGAACCAATACAGACCTCAGCAAATAGTGTATCGTGAGGAATGGAGTTCATGTGTAGAGTCAGACCATGATTGAACCTTTGTTGTGTGGCATTGTCCTTGGCTTGATTCCGGTGACCTTGGCGGGTCTTTTCTTTGCGGCTTACCAGCAGTACAAGCGGAGCAGCCAATTTGAACTCTAGTTCTTGATCCTGTGCGCAGCAAGCGCCGCCGTCCTTAGGTTTTGGTTTGGCTACGCCGAAACTGCGCTTTGCGGGTGCGCAATCAATGTGTTAAGGACGGGGCATGCCCGGAACGCCTGTGAAGTGAGCGGCGTGGTAATGCCGCTAGCAGCAGGAACCCGCTGAAGCAACTCAGGGGCAACTCAATACCGCGCCTGAGCACCGTAGGAATTTCCGGCCTGAAAGCCGGGGAGGATGTCAGTAAAACCTTATTTTTGCGAACGTCACTCCTATGGCATTACCCATTGTTGCTGTGGTTGGTCGCCCCAATGTGGGCAAGTCAACGCTAGTAAATCGTCTTGCTGGGGAACGGGATGCCATTGTCCACGATGAACCCGGTGTTACTCGCGATCGCACCTACCGACCGGCCTTTTGGCAAGATCGGGAATTTTTGGTCGTGGATACCGGGGGCTTAGTGTTTGATGATGACAGTGACTTCTTGCCCTTGATTCGCCAGCAGGCAGAACTTGCCCTTCAGGAAGCAACGGCAGCGATTTTGGTGGTGGATGGTCAAGCAGGCCCTACAGCTCTTGACTATGACATTGCAGCGTGGTTGCGACAGCTTGCCGTACCGGTTTTAGTGGCGGTGAATAAATGCGAGTCGCGCCAAATGGGTCAGGTACAGGCGGCAGAGTTTTGGTCCTTGGGGCTGGGAGAACCCTACCCGATTTCCAGTATCCACGGCAGCGGGACGGGGGAGCTGCTGGATCAGTTGATTACCTACTTGCCGGCGGTGGAAACGCTCCCTGAAACACCAGAAATTCAGGTGGCCATTGCTGGGCGTCCCAATGTGGGTAAGTCTAGTTTGCTCAATGCTTTGATTGGCAGCGATCGCGCCATTGTCAGCCCCATTTCAGGGACAACCCGCGACACCATTGATACCATCATTGAACACAACGGCACCCAGTATCGCTTCATTGACACCGCTGGTATTCGCAAGCGAGGCCATGTGGCCTATGGGCCTGAGATGTTTAGCGTTCATCGTGCTTTTAAGGCCATTCACCGCTCCGATGTCGTGCTGTTGGTTTTAGATGCCCTTGAAGAAATTACCGAACAGGATCAACGCTTGGCGGGACACATTGTCGATCAGGGACGTGCCTGTGTGTTGATCATGAACAAGTGGGATGCGGTTCCCGAAAAAGATACCTATACCATCAATAGTTATCGCGATCGCCTGTATCAACGACTAAATTTCCTTGACTGGGCAGATGCCCTCTTTGTTAGTGCCCATACAGGTCAACGCCTTGACAAAATTTTTGCAGCAGTGGATGCGGCAGTGGAACAACATCGTCGCCGGGTCAGTACAGCACTAGTGAATGAAGTGATTCAAGAAGCCCTACGCTGGCATACGCCCCCCGCGACCCGCCAAGGCCGCCAAGGCAAAATCTACTACGCCACCCAAGTGGCAACCCAACCGCCAACATTTGTTATTTTCGTCAATGATGCCAAGCTCTTCAAGGACAATTACCGCCGCTACATTGAAGGGCAAATTCGGCAACAACTGGGATTTCGAGGTACCCCGATTCGCCTTCTTTGGCGTAGTAAGAAACCTCGTGAAGCTACCGAATTAGTTGTCCGCTAACTCTGTCAAAGTGATGATGATTATAAGAGTCCTTTAGAACAGCGGATCGTTGATTACCGTAAACAATTTTGTAATTTTTTTAGCTCATCCCCGGGAAGGCGGTAAATTCCTGATATGACTCTGATAATTCGATGGAGAAAGTAATACACCGGAAAATCTAGGTCGGCTCCTAGGTGAGTTGTAGTAGAACTGTTAAATATCGTAGTTTATCTAACAGCTTCCCACCAAAAGATGCAGGAATATACACTTGCTCTTGCAATCAATACCGTGTATATCTTGTTGACTACGCCATTCATACTCTTTGCAATCGGCTGGTCTAACCATAAGTGCATTTTCAGAAATTTCCATACATTCTCAATCGCTCCCCGCTGTTGATACAGTACAGGATAGTTGCAAGGGCTAAAATCTTTGAGGATAGATTCAAAGATGTCACGCTATACTCACGTTTTTTGCTTTTTAAGGGAAGAAATATTGTATTTTTCCTTTTTTCTAGTCTCTCAAGCTATCGTTCAATCCCTTTGGACTTAATCATAGCGATTAAAGCACTTTTTATAAAGATTAAAAATCCTAGGCCAAGCTGCAACAGGGCTATAATGCAACTAAAAGCGGCTTTGCGTCTGGTGTGGCCACTGTACTGAACTCTTTTTTTTGCCTATAATTAATAGGCTAGATTTTTTGACGAGTCTATGAGTCGCGGCACACTTTTCGATAAGGTTTGGGAACAGCATACAGTAGCTACATTGCCTTCAGGGCAAACTCAACTATTTATTGGCCTGCACTTGATCCATGAAGTCACCAGTCCCCAAGCCTTTGCCATGCTGCGCGAGCGGGGATTGCCTGTATTGTATCCACAACGAACAGTGGCCACAGTGGATCACATTGTTCCTACAGATACGGTGGCGCGTCCTCTCCAAGATGCCCTTGCCGAAGAGATGTTGCAAGCCCTTGAGGCAAATTGCCGTGCGCACAATATTCCTTTCCTTGGGATTGGCTCCGGTCGTCAGGGCATTGTCCATGTGATTGCCCCTGAGCAGGGCTTAACCCAACCGGGAATGACCATTGCCTGCGGCGATAGTCACACTTCAACCCATGGTGCCTTTGGGGCGATCGCCTTCGGAATCGGCACTAGTCAAGTACGGGATGTTTTGGCCACGCAAACCCTTGCCCTCAATAAGCTAAAAGTCCGCAAAGTGGAAGTCAATGGCTCCCTTGCCGCCGGGGTCTATGCCAAGGATGTGATCTTGCACATTATTCGCCACCTTGGCGTCAAGGGCGGTGTCGGCTATGCCTATGAGTTTGCTGGCAGTACTTTTGCCCAGATATCCATGGAAGAGCGGATGACAGTCTGCAATATGGCCATTGAGGGGGGAGCCCGCTGTGGTTATGTCAACCCCGATGAGACCACATTTGCCTACTTGCGAGGTCGGCCTTTTGCGCCCCAAGGCAAAAACTGGGATCAGGCGGTGGCCTGGTGGCGATCGCTAGCCAGTGATGCGGATGCAGAATACGACGATGTAGTTACCTTTACAGCGACCGACATTGCGCCGAGAGTGACCTGGGGCATTACCCCCGGCCAAAGCGTTGCCATTGATGAGACATTGCCCACCCTAGAGAGTTTGCCGGAGGCAGAACGGGCGATCGCTGCGGAAGCGTATGCCTATATGGATTTGCAACCAGGGCAGCCGATTCAGGGCACAAAGGTGGATGTCTGCTTTATCGGCAGTTGCACCAATGGCCGCATCAGTGATCTGCGGCAGGCTGCCAAAGTTGTCGAAGGGCGCAAAGTTAAGCCCGGTGTCAAAGCCTTCGTGGTTCCTGGTTCAGAACGGGTCAAAGCCCAAGCGGAAGCGGAGGGTCTCGATGCTATCTTTCAAGCTGCCGGCTTTGAATGGCGTAATCCGGGCTGTTCAATGTGCCTTGCCATGAATCCCGATAAACTGCAAGGACGTCAGCTCAGCGCCTCCTCCTCGAATCGAAACTTCAAAGGTCGCCAAGGATCAGCGGCGGGACGCACGCTGCTCATGAGTCCGGCCATGGTGGCAGCGGCAGCGATCGCCGGCGAAGTCACAGATGTACGCGCGTTTCTTTGAAAGTTCCTTAAGAGCTGTCAACATTTTGCTGCGTTTGTGAAAAATCTTTAGCCTCAAAGCTGCACGAGCCAATAATGGAAAAAGAAGGTTGACTGGTAATGGAGGCGGTAAAGCCATGACCATTCTCCAGCGGTTGATAGGCACAGTGCTGCTGAGCCTGGCCCCTGTTTTGCCAGTAGCGGCAGAAACCCTCATCTCCGACAGCGGTATGACAGAAATTTATGATTATCAATATAGTCACTTGCCAGGAGATGTTTTGCCCTACACCACAGAAGTGAATGGCCGAGTTTATGAGGGGGCAATTACTGTAACGTCCGTTGGTAACGGCTGGATACGGGGATGGTTTACCGATCGCGATCGCGCCGGCAATTTTGGTTGTAGTGGCGATGTCAGCATTCAGCGAGTTCGTGGCAATCGCTATATTTCAATCTGGAGGATTCGCGGTACCTATACCCCCCGTCTGCGCTGTCCTCAGGCGGGCATGACCGCTCGTCTAAACATGCGGCTCTATCGCTAGATAAGATCAACCGTACTCCTGTTCCGTAATTCGCCAGCGGGCTGATAGAACACTTGGCTCTAGACTCAAGCGGCTCACTAACCCTTCTATAAAATCATCATTGCGCTCTTGACTGAGGAGTTCCGCTTCAATGTGGACGCGATCTGGCGTTTCCTCAATATCCTCGCTGAGGAGCGATCTCAACTTCAGCCGACTCCCCGCTAATGACTGCAACAGCAGTGCCCGCAAATGAGCCTCTGCCTCAGCACGACAGACAATATCACAGCGATAGCACAACTCTACTTCAGTGCCCTTGAGGGGCTGCTGATTGATGCGATAGCCGAGGGGACGCAAGAGCAGATTGGCCATGAGAACTGCCACTGTTCCTAAGGTTGCCTGATAGAGTAATCCCGATCCACACAGTGCCCCCACTGCCGCCGCACACCAAAGAGTAGCTGCTGTATTCAAGCCCCGCACTGAGAGGCCTTCCCGCAGAATCACGCCCCCGCCCAGAAACCCGATGCCAGAGACAATTTGGGCGGCAATCCGCGTTGGACTTGCTTCCCCCGGTGTCAAAGCTGAAAGCATGACAAATAGTGCTGCTCCCGTTGCCACTAGGGTATTCGTGCGCAGACCTGCCATGCGTTGCCGCCATTGTCGCTCCAATCCAAGGGCTGCCCCAAGACAAAAAGCCGCCACCAAACGCACAATAAAATCACTCATTGACATGGCTTAAAACGACAGCCCTAGGAAAGCACTTACCAGATAGAAGTAGAGCAACAGCCCTGTAAAGTCCTGAATGGTTGTGATAAAAGGAGCTGCCGCCGGACCGTGATCAAAGCCCAGCTTCAGCAAGATCCAAGGGAGCAGAGCGCCGAGAACCGCAGCAAAAGTGATCACCACAAAAAGGGAAAGTCCGACAGCCAACCCCAGTTGAGGAATTCCGTTGGGTAGTCCCTGCCAAACAAGGGCAATCAAGCCGCCAGCGGTTCCCAAGATGAGACCCATGATGGCACCAATGCGAAACTCGCGAAAGAGATAACCTCCATAGTGACGAATATCAATGTGCTGCCAGGCAAGGCCACGGGCAAAGACGGTTGTGGATTGGGTACCGACATTGCCTCCCATGTCCATGACCACAGGAATAAAAATGGCCACGGCAACCACGGCTTCGAGAACTTCCTCAAAGTACTGAATGACGCCGCCAACAATCATGCCGCCAATGAGGGTAATGATCAGGCAGATAATCCGCAGTTGCACCGCGTAGCGAATAGGGCCGCGCACTAGGCGCTCACTCCAAACCTGATCACGGTTGAGCAAGTTACCCACGCCCGCTTGCGCCAGAATTGTGCCTGTGGCTTCTTCTTCGATCAGGTCAATCACGTCATCAAAGGTGATATCGCCCACCAGTCGCCCCTCCTGATCCACCACAGGAATAGCCGGGACATCGTATTCCTTGAGGAGTTTGGCTGCGGCGAGTTCCGGCGCGGTAACAGCAATCGCCAGTTCCTGTCCTTGAACCAAATCTTGAAGCGGTTGGTCGGGATTTGCTTTCATCAACTGAATTGGCTGGACAAAGCCGCGATAAAAGCGCTGTTCATCAATCACGAAAATAATGCTTAGGTCATCGGTATCTAGGGAGCTTTCGCGAATACTGGCGATCGCCTCCCCCACGGTCAACTGTTGCCGCAGCGCCAAATAGCGCAAATTCATCCGCCGACCAATCGTGCCCTCAGGGTAGCCCAACAATAAGTTCACTGCATCGCGGGATTGTGGACTCAACTGACTCAGCAGGCGTTTGGTGACCTTGGCGGGCAACTCCTCGAAGAGGCGCACCCGTTGATCTGCTTCAAGAGCTTCTAGAAAATGGAGAATCTCTGGATCGGTCATCCCTTCAGTCAGGGT